>JAGBGW010000069.1 GCA_017935825.1 Clostridia bacterium | reverse complement strand
GGCACGTGAATATGTAAGCGGCGTAAAGGAGCTTTGATACAATGGCACAAAAACAAAGACTGGGTCGTGGTCTTGGCGCACTGATCGGCGACAATCCCGTCACGGAGGAAGCCATCCGCACGGATGCATCCGCTGTGACTGTTTCACGTGAAACATTGGAAATGCCCATCATCCAGATCGACAACAACCCCGACCAGCCCAGAAGAAAGTTTGATGAAGAGGCACTGAACGAACTTGCCAGTTCTCTTCGTCTTTATGGCATGATCCAGCCCATCGTGGTACGTCCCGGCGCCAACGGCCGTTACACCATCATTTCCGGTGAGCGCCGCTGGAGAGCAGCCAAGATCGCCAAGATGAGCACCGTTCCCGTACTGATCCGCGAAGTGGAAGATCAGACGCTGCTGGAACTGGCACTGGTAGAAAACATCCAGCGCGAGAATCTGAACGCCATCGAATCCGCAGCATCCATGCAGGTGCTGATGCAGGAATATGGTCTGACGCAAATTCAGCTGGCAGAGCGTCTGGGCAAAAGCCGTACGGCCATCGCCAACACCCTTCGCCTTTTGAAGCTGGCACCGTCCATCCAGCAGCTGGTGCGCGACGGCAGACTTTCCGAAGGACAGGCACGTCCTCTTGTTTCCCTTGATGCAGAAAAGCAGGTGGAACTTGCGCAGATCATCATGAATCGGAACTTAAATGCCCGTCAGGCAGAGGAACTTGCCAATTCCGCCAAGGACACGAATAAGCCCCGAGAAAAGAAGGTCCGCATGACCAACCCGGATTTAGTTCTGGTTGAGAACCTTTTCCGCGATACGCTGGGCTGCAAAGTCCGCGCGCAGGGCACTTCCGCCCGTGGTACCATCACACTGCAGTACTTCACCAAGGACGATCTTGGCCGTATTTACGACATCCTGACCACACTGCAGCAGTGACCCCAATTCACTTTTCCACCCACATTACGGTGGAAAATGTGGATAACTTTGGGGATTTCCACCAAGTTATCCACATTTATACGGGGAAAACCATAGAAAATCCACAGAAATCAAGGTTTTTGAGTCGTGGACGATGTGGATAAGTCTGTGCACAATCCACAAAACATTAAGAAATCATTATCATTCATTATAAGGAGTACCTCATGGATCGCATCTGGGATGATCTGTTGATTCATCTGCGCAGCAATCTGTCGCTTTTTGAATATGACACATGGATCAAAGGACTGAAATTCAAAGGCGTATACGGTGACGATTTTGTCATGATCGCACCGTCTCCGCAGGCACAGCAGCATCTGCAAAACAACCACACGATGATCTTCACCAACGGTCTTTTGAAGGTGTCGGGCGGCAAAAAGCTCAACCCCGTGTTTATTTTCGGCGCGGAAAACGAGCTGGACACCCCCAACCTCAATCCCCGTTATACCTTCGATACCTTCGTCGTGGGTTCCAACAACAATCTGGCATTTGCAGCCGCAAAAGCCATCGCCGAAGACCCCACCAAATACAATCCCTTCCTTATATATGGCGGTCCCGGATTGGGCAAGACCCATCTGATGCACGCCATCGGTCACCGCATCAAGGAAAACAATCCTTCTGCGCGCATTCTGTACGTGACCAGTGAGGAATTTACCACGGAGCTGATCCGTGCGATCCAGAATCGCCAGAACGAATCCTTCCGCAACCGTTATCGTCATGTGGACGTGCTGCTGGTGGACGACATTCAGTTCATCGCAGGCAAGACCTCCACGCAGGAAGAATTCTTCCATACCTTTGAGGCGCTCTATAAAGCAAACAAGCAGATCGTCATGACCAGCGATTTGCATCCCCAGCATATGTCCACGCTGGAGGAGCGGCTCAAGTCCCGTTTCATCGCAGGTCTTTCCTACGACGTGCAGCTGCCCAACCTGGAGACCCGTGTGGCGATCCTCAAATCCAAGCTGGAAGCAGACCATGTGCAGATGGATGACGAGGCTGTATTCTTCATCGCCAACATCCGCGACGGAAACGTGCGAGAGCTGGAGGGGTACCTGACCCGCGTGCTGAGCTATTCCCAGCTGACGGGGGAACCCATCACCACCAAGCTTTGCGAGATCGCACTGCATGACATCATCCCCAAGGAAGTGTCCCGCGAGATCACCATCGAGTCCATCTCCGAAGCGGTCTGCATGTACTACGGCGTGCGCATGGAGGACCTGGTCTCCAACCGCAGAAGCCAGAATATCGCATTTGCCCGTATGGTGGCAATGTATCTTTGCCATACCTACACCGATAAGTCCCTGAAACAGATCGGTCACTACTACGGCGGCCGCGATCACACCACCGTCATGCACGGCAGAGACCGCATCAGCACCATGGCAAAGGAAGACCCGTCCATGCGCTCCGCCATCGAGGACATCATCAAGTCCATCCGCAGAAGCGCAAACTAAGGTGCGATTGAGTGCGATTAAAATCGCACAGTTGGCAGTTTAGAGTGATGATTGGCTTCGCAAAGTTATGATTGCGCTGTCGCGCAAGTTTGGTTGGTAGGGGAAAGAGTCAGGATAGATGGACGACCAAGCGACGATGTTCTTTCTATATAAAAAATACGCAGGCGGCTGATAGCCGCCCCTACAGAACACATTCGTTTGATTCCTGAGAAAAACCCAATTCCAACTAACTCGCAAGATTTTTAAGGGCGCAGCCCTTAAACTTCCCATCCGGCTTGGGCGATTCACTCGCCCAAACGGAGAAAAGCGGAGCTTTTCATTCATCTATCCTTTTCCGCCCGGAAATCCGAAGGATTTTAGGAAAAGGATGTAAACCTCGAGAAAATGGCGAAGCCATTTACTCGAAGCTTATCCACATATTCACATGGATAACCTGTGAATTGTTGTGTGGATACACAAATAAACACAAAATAGAGTATCCGCCCAATGTGGAAAAGGTGGAAAAGGCGGGATGTTATCCCACACATATCCACAGGGTGTGTGCATGGATTTTTCCATACGCCGCAAGGGGTTGTGACACTTATCCACATTTATACACGCCCTACAACAAAAACTTCAAACAACAATAAATAATAACAACAACACGTATATAGCCGCCGCAGCGTGATTTGTGTTCAAATCGTGTTTTTGCGGTACGACCATACAAACGATAACGATGTAAGGAGAATGTGATCCATGCAGTTTACCTGTGATAGAAATGAACTTCTGGAAGCCGTCATGACCGTGTCCAAGGCTATGGCACAGCGCACTTCCATTCCGCTGATCGAGGGTATTTTGTTGAAAGGTGAAAACGGCCTGCTTGAGCTGTTCTGCACCGACCTGAAGCTCTCCATCAAATCCACCATCCGTGCGGATTTCGACGGCATGTTCTCCTGCGTCATGCCCGGCAAGCTCTTCACCGAAGTTGTGCGCCGCCTGCCTGAGGATGACGTGCATATCACCCTGGAAGAGGGCAACGAGGGCAGCTACAAGGTGACCATCCTTTGCCGCGATTCCAGAACCACGCTGACCGCCCTTGATGCAGAGCAGTTCCCCCGCGTGGAGGAAGCCATTGACGAGGATGCAGTTGAAATTGAAGAGCGTGTCCTCAAGGCCATGATCCGCCAGACCGCGTTTGCTGTGGCACAGGACAACACCCGTCCCATCTTCACCGGCGAACTGTTGGAGATCGAAGGCGATTCCATCAATGTGGTGGCACTGGACGGTTTTAAATTCGCAATGCGCACCGCTAAGCTTTCCAAAGAAACGCCCACCCGCCGCTGCGTTGTTCCCGGCCGCGTGATGCTGGAAGTGATGCGCATTCTGGGCGATTCTTCCGATATCGTAAGACTGCACTTCTCCGGCAAGAATTTCATGCTGCAGAAGGATTCTACCCGTGTCATCACCCGTCTTCTGGAAGGCGATTTCATCCGCTATTCCCAGATCATCCCCAAGGATTCCACCACCATGGTGCGTGTGGCAGTGGATGATCTTCGTGCTGCCATCTCCCGTGCGGAGCTGATCGCAGCCGACGACCGCGTCAATCTTGTGAAGTTTGCCATTGGCGACGACGAGATCGTGGTCACGTCCAATTCCGAGTCGGGCAATGTGCGCGAGAAGGTCAACTGCATGACCCAGGGCGCACATCTTGACACTGCATTCAACATCAAGTACATCGGTGATGCACTTCGCGCGCTGGAATGCGATGAGGTGGTGCTGCATCTGACAAGCTCCATTTCCGCATGCGTATTGAAGCCTGCAGGCGAGGAGCAGTTCCTGTATCTGGTGCTGCCGGTACAAATTTAACAGTCGAGAAAATGGCAATGCCATTTCCTCGAGATTTGCATCCTTTTCCTAAAATACTTCGTATTTCCGGGCGGAAAAGGATAGGGGAATGAAAACCTTCGGTTTTCTCCGTTCGGGCAAGTGAATTGCCCGAGCCGGTTTTGTAATCAAGGGCTGCGCCCTTGATGATCCTGCTGAGTTTGTTTTTTAAAGGGTTTATCATTCGTAGGGGCTGACGCCCTCGGCAACCCGAAGAAACAAACGATTGATACGCATGGGTCGCCGAGGTGACGGAGAGGAGCGCCGCCGGTGGCGGATGAAGCGACTCGGAGGAAGGTTAGCAAAAGGGAGAATTTCGACCGGCAAGGAGAAAGGCGACCATTTTGCAACCTGGACCATCGACCCGTACGAAGGGAAAGTTTTCAAGTAAACGTTGTAGGGGCGGGCGACCCGACCGCCCAAATCATCTAACGTTGGATACGTAGGGACGTCGATGACGCCCCCGCCCTACGATGTTTGAAATTTTTTTGTAGGGAGTGACGCCCACGTCACTCCGAAAAACGCCTGTTTTATATCTAAGCAGGCGGAACGACGAAGGCGTCGTTCCCTACGGAAGCTTTGGATTTTTATCCTGCGTTTTTCGGTTGGGGAGAGCTTCGATACTACGGATGCGATTGTGGATCGCAGGACGGAATATCACATTTTCCTATGAAAGATGGTGTAATTCGATACACAAATCTACACAAATATGGGAAATGTATGATATAATGAGAAGAGCGGCAAATTATGTTGCTTTTTGAATGTATTTCAACTTCATGCAAGGAGGAAGTCACATGCAGTATTCCAAAGAAGTGGCCGAGATGGTGTGTGTAAAAAGAGGTCCCCATCACGGTCCGGCTCCCATCCCCGAAGAGGGCGCATGGGTACATGCTAAAGAGATTAAGGACATTTCCGGTCTGACCCACGGTGTTGGCTGGTGCGCACCCCAGCAGGGCGCTTGCAAGCTCACTCTGAACGTCAAAGAGGGCATCATCCAGGAAGCTCTGGTTGAGACTCTTGGCTGCTCCGGTATGACCCACTCTGCAGCAATGGCAGCAGAAGTTCTCACCGGCAAGACCATCCTTGAAGCTCTGAACACGGACCTTGTCTGCGACGCAATCAACACCGCAATGCGCGAGCTGTTCCTGCAGATCGTATACGGCCGCACCCAGACTGCTTTCTCCGAGAACGGTCTGCCCATCGGCGCAGGTCTGGAAGACCTTGGTAAGGGACTTCGCAGCCAGGTTGGTACCATGTACGGCACCAAGGAGAAGGGCGTTCGCTATCTTGAGATGGCAGAAGGTTACGTCCTTGAGATGGCTCTGGATGCAGACAACGAAGTTATCGGTTATAAGTTCGTGCATCTTGGCAAGATGATGGACGCCATCAAGAAGGGTATGGATCCCAAGGAAGCTTACGAAGCTAACATCGGCACCTATGGCCGTTATAAGGACGCTGCTTCCTACATCGACCCCCGCAAAAAGTAATTTGCAGTTGAGGTGAAAGAATATGGCACAGTTTGAAGGTTATGAACGCAGAATTAAGCAGATCGAAGCTTGCATGGCAGAGTACGGCATCGCCTCTCTGGAAGATGCAGAAGCTATCTGCAAAGAAAAGGGCGTAGATCCCGCTTCCATCGTCAAGGGCATCCAGCCCATCGCATTTGAGAATGCATGCTGGGCATACACTCTTGGCGCAGCTATCGCAATCAAGAAGGGCTGCACCGATGCAGCTTCCGCTGCTGAAGCTATCGGTATCGGTCTTCAGGCATTCTGCATCCCCGGTTCCGTTGCTGACCAGCGTCAGGTTGGTCTTGGCCACGGCAACCTTGCTGCAATGCCTCTTCGCGAAGAGACCGAGTGCTTCTGCTTCCTGGC
>JAGBGW010000068.1 GCA_017935825.1 Clostridia bacterium | reverse complement strand
GCACAACTTGAAAGCGCAAAGGTCTACGACGGCGGCGGCCGCTACCTTGCACCCGGCTGCATCGATATCCATATGCATGTGGAATCCACCATGCTCACCCCCGAAAACTTCGGCAAGGCGGCCATTCTTTGCGGTACCACCAGCGTGTTCGTCGATCCCCATGAGATCGGCAACGTCCTTGGCATCGACGGCGTGAAGTTTATGATCGACAACGCCAAGGCATCCCCTGTGCGCCAGTTCAATCTGGCACCCTCCTGCCTGCCCTCCGTGCCCGGCGCAGAAGGTACCGGCGCAGAGTTCGAGGCAGAGCAGATCGCAGAGCTGCTGGAGATGGACGGCGTTTACGGCATCGCAGAGCTGATGGACTTCTACAATGTCATCCACGACTCCCCTAAAATGCATGACATTGCAGCAGAAGGCCTGAAGCGCGATATGCTCATTCAGGGTCATGCTCCGGGACTGGATAATTACGAGATCGCTGCCTATGCACTGGCAGGTCCCACCGACAACCACTCCATCCGCTCTGCTTGGGAAGTGGTGGAAAATCTCCACGCAGGTCTTTACGTGGACATGCAGTCTTCTTCTCTTGGCTTTAACTTCATCCCCGAAATGGTCAAAGGTCTGGAAGGCATGCGCTATACCGACCACATCACCCTTTGCAATGACGACGTTCATGCACTTGACCTGATCAATACCGGTCACGTCAACCGCCTCATCAAGGCTGTACTTGCCGCTGGTGTCCATCCCATGGATGCATTCCGCTGGTGCACCTACAATGCCGCTCGCAGCGCGAAAGTCGACGATATCGGCGCCATCGCACCCGGCTATGTGGCAGACATGCAGCTTCTGGATGAACTGGATGGCCGCGATCCCTACGCTGTCTTCTTCGAAGGCAAGCTGGTGGCAGAAGCAGGTAAGTTGGTGGATGAAAAGGAAATGACGCCCATCCCTGCAAATGTCCTTGGCGGCACCGTCCGTCCCGTGGGTCTGAACGGTCCCGAAGACATGATGCTCAAGGCTCCCGAAGGCTGCGGCGACACTGTGAAAGTCACCATCATGGACTTTGCACCCGTGCTTGGCAACATCAGCACCTGTGTGGAAGAACTGCCCGTGAAGGACGGCTATGTGGACATCTCCTCCCGAGACGACCTTTGCTACCTTGCAGTATGGAACCGTCACGGCGCAGATGCACATACCATCTGCATCGCAAAGAACCAGCAGATGGATCACGGCGCAATGGCGACCACCGTGTCCCACGACTGCCACAACCTGACCGTGGGCTACACCAATGCTCTTGACGGCTACACCGCCTGCAAGGCTCTGATCGATTGCGGCGGCGGCTTTGCAACCGCACAGGACGGCGAAGTCACGGGCGTGCTGGAACTGCCCGTTGCAGGCCTTATGAGCACCTTGCCCTGCATGGAACTTGTGCCTGCCATCGCAAAGCAGGAAGAAGCCACCGACAAGGTATTCAAAAACAAGGGCCGCATGATGACCTACTCCATCGTCTCCCTTGCCTGCGTACCCTGGCCCGTCATCACCGACCGCGGCCTGTTCGATGGCAAGACCCAGAAGTTCTACGATATTTTCCCCGAAGCATAATTGAAATGAAAAAAAGGACAGAGAAGAAATTCTCTGTCCTTTTTGTGTGGATAAAATTCAATGTTTTCGTAGGGGCGAACTGTGTTCGCCCGCCGTCGAATGGATCATTCTGCATAAAAACAATCGTTCATCCATGTGTAAGGGTTGTTTTGGATATACGTGGCAATTCGTTCATTGTCTGCCTGCGTACGAATGATATGGTCGTGAAAGGAACGCTGCCATATCGCCTGTCCTGCATGCTTGGTGACAGCACCCTTGAATTGCTTGACCATGCGTGACACCGTCGCAGCCTTTGCATCGGTTTGTGTTCGGTCGTTGTCCAAAATCCCATGGTCAATGCAAATGATCAGATGCAGATGGTTTGGCATGATGACATACTGCTCGATCCAAACATCGGGGTAGGTTTGATTCCATCGATCGATCTGCCGAGCAACGATCCTTCCCATCGGGGACAGAGGGATCGCATGCGGGCGAACACAGTTCGCCCCTACGAAGGCGTCGTCCCAAAACAAACATGTTTTGTTCTGTGTACAGATCGTGATGAAATATTTACCGTTTTGGCTGTAATCGTAATCGGCAAGGCGATTCGATTTGCGGGACGGGCGGTTCATCACATAATCTGCTCGATCTGCAGTCTTTCGTTATCGGGACCGCGGAAGATCAGATTGCGCTCGCCGTTTTGATACAGCTCGCGGTCGTCGTTGTAGGTCTCGGTCTCAAAGACCATGCCAAGTTCTTCCAGTTCTTTTCTTGCGTTGTCAAGGTTACTGACAAGAAGGGTCAGGTGGTCAAGATGACCGTCCTCCAGCTTTTCATCGGTGGGCATCAGCTCGATCACACAGGAGCCGTTGCCCATGAAAAGCAGATGATAGCCATTTTCGCAAATGGTCTCCCAAACCACATGGAAGCCTAAAATATCGCGGTAGAAAGCCTTGGAGCGCTCCAGGTCGCTGACGTGCAGACCCACGTGACCAAGTGCCATGACGTGAAAATTGTTGGGCATGAAATCGATCCTCCTATCACAGAATCTGCTCGATCTGAAGGCGTTCGCCGTCAGGTCCGCGGAACATGGCAAAAAGTTCGCCCTTGGGGTAGAGCTCGGCATCGAAGATCAGCTTTTTGGATTCAAAGACCACGCCTTTTGCTTCCAGCTCATCCTTTGCGATCTGTGCGTTGCCCACAAGAAGGGAAAGATGATTGACGTGACCATCTTTTCTCGATGCAGGGTCACCTTCCATCAGTTCAATGATGCAGGAATTGTTGCTCATGAACACCCAGTGGTCCTTTTCGTTTTTCACTTCCCACTCCACGCGGAAACCCAGCATGTCGCGGTAGAAAGCCACCGAGCGGTCCATGTCGCTGACCACGATGCTGACGTGGCCAAGCCCCATGATGCGGAATGTCTTTGGCATAGTATGCCTCCTTTAATATAAAGTTTTACAAGAACTACCTGTTATTTTGATTATATCATGTAAAAGTTGGATTGAAAAGGGGAGACAATGGGCACAGCAAATTTGTCGTTGTAAATATCAATGCCTGCGGACGCCGCAGGAGCGGCGTCCCTACGAATCTTTTGCAAACATTTGTAGGGACAGCCCTCCCGGGCTGTCCGCAAACGCAGGATAAAGCGCAAACGATTGCGGGGCGATGTGGGCATCGCCCCCTACGAGGTCTTCCAAATAAAAAAAGACTCCCTGTACGGGAGCCGTTTTGGGATTTACTGCATATCGTGATGCATGTCTTCATCGTTGTCTCTTCTGAAAAGAAGAGGAATACACCAAAGACCTGCGATGGCGACCAGTACAAACACGATGCGCGAAGCCGTGGATGCGGCAATCAGGCTTGTACCTGCGCCGCCGAAGATGGCGGATACAAGGTCAAAGCGGAACAGACCCACAAGACCCCAGTTCAGTGCACCGATGATCACAAGCACCAGCGCGATGATGGTCAAAATAGACATAGCAGTTTTTCAACTCCCTCCGTGTTTTTTGCACAAATTCCGATTGTGCTCAAAGGCAGTTTGCCCAAAAGTGGCGCATAAAATGCGCCATGAAGTGCAGCCTGACGGCTGCATGAAGTTTGTCTGCGACAAATGAAGCGCAGGCTTCGCCTGCATGAAGTGTTCCCTTACGGGAACGATTTTAGTTACTTGGGAAAAAGAAAAACAGACGGAGTGATCGATTCCGTCTGTTTCTCATTTTCCAACATTATAAATCTTGCGGCATCGCCGCAAACTTCACGCTGCGTAAGCAGCACTTCACTTATTTTGATGAATTCATCACATGAATTCATCAAAATAATCCTCCGGTATTCCGTCGGGACGGGCGGCAAGTTCCACTTCCAGCTGGTCGAAGGGAAAACTTTCCACAAAATCATCTTTTTTGAAAATCACACGACCAAAATTTTCCAGATCACGGCAGTGGCGCTGCAAAATGATGGGACGGGAAAGATCCCAGCCCTCCAGCACCTGCTCTAAGCATGCGGTGATCAACTCTTCCCCTTCCAAAGCGGAATCATAGGTCACGTTCTTGTCCTTCACCAGTTTTTGCTTTTTACGAAGATATACATAAGTATCCATCAGCATGGGTGTTTTTTCCTTTCAATTGGTGGAATGTAGGGAACGGGCCATGCCCGTTCCGCGGTCGAAAAATGGCCTCGACCCTACGGCAAATCATTAAATCAAACCTTTGAATAACGGATCATCAAACGCGGCAATGCGCTCATCCGTTAGCCTCTTGTAGTGTGCCCGATAGGTTTCGTCCGCAAGCAGAATGCGGAATGCCTGCTTTGCCGCATCGCGGAATTCGCGGTCGAGACCTTTTAAGCCGTGGTCGCAAAGGGGGCAGATGCTCTTTGCTAAAGGCTCGATGCCCACCGTAGTCTTATCCTCCGTCACATTGACGCAGATGGGGAAGATGCGGCAGGCAAAAGGTCTGTTTTCCCTTGGGCAGGTGCCGCGGCAGACCAGAATCTTATCCTGTCCGCGCTGCAGAATTTCACACCAATCGGCGCCTTCGTAGAATTTTTCCTCACCCGGCAGCAGCACCATGCCATCACCTTCTGCTTCACTGCAGCAAATGCCGCTGCAAAGTGCGCCGCAGTCGCTTTTCATCGGTGTGACATGTTCAAGCAGCTGACGTGCCTGTTTCAATGTATCCATAGGAATGTCCTTTCGGGATGAATAATGTTTTGACAGATGGCGTTTGATCCTCATCCAACCCCGCCAAACAATTATGACGCGCAGCGTCAATTCATGATGTGCAAGCATCAATTCATGACGGTCCCCGTCAATTCATGCCGCGCAGCGGCAATTCACGGAAACTGTGCTTGCACAGTTTCCTAAGATGTTAACACAGAATCTTCGAGGTTTCAAATCCATTGTGCTGCAAATTATACCTTTTGCAGTTGACAAAAAACGAATTTTTATACAAAATGATAGCAGCACTTTGTGTATTTGAATTTGGAAAGGAAGTTACCGTTATGGGAATGACGCTTGCTGAAAAATTGATCGCATCCCACCTTGTCAGCGGACAAATGATCGCAGGACAGGAAATCGCACTTCGCATCGACCAGACGCTGACCCAGGACTCCACAGGCACGATGGCATACCTGCAGTTTGAATCCATGGGCATCGACCGCGTTAAAACGCTGCGCTCCACCGCATATGTGGATCACAATATGCTGCAGGTGGGCTTTGAAAACGCAGACGACCATAAATATATCCAGACCGTTGCAAAGAAGCACGGCATCTACTTCTCCCGTCCCGGCAACGGCATCTGCCATCAGGTAAACCTTGAACGCTTCGGTGTGCCCGGTCAGACCCTGCTTGGCTCCGACAGCCATACTCCTACGGGCGGCGGCATCGGCATGCTGGCAATGGGTGCAGGCGGTCTTGACGTTGCAGTTGCAATGGGCGGCGGCGCCTACTATATCGCCATGCCCAAGATCGTAAACGTCCGCCTTCACGGCAGACTTCCCCGCGGCGTTGCAGCCAAGGATATTATTCTGGAAGTCTTAAAGCGCCTCTCCGTCAAGGGCGGCGTGGGCAGAATCATCGAGTACTCCGGTGATGCACTGGAATACCTTTCCGTTCCCGAACGCGCCACCATCACCAACATGGGTGCGGAACTTGGCGCCACCACCAGTGTCTTCCCCAGCGATGAAGTCACCCTGGCTTTCCTCAAAGCACAGGGTCGTGAGCAGGACTACACACCTCTTTGCGCAGACGAAGATGCAGTGTACGAAATGGTCATCGACATCGACCTGCCTTCCCTTTCTCCCATGGCGGCCTGCCCCCATAGCCCCGATGCGGTCTGTGATGTAAGTGAAATTGCAGGCAAGAAGGTGGATCAGGTCTGCATCGGTTCCTGCACCAACTCCTCTTATCTTGACCTTATGCGTGCTGCACGCATCCTGAAAGGCCGCCGCGTGGCAGAGGGCGTTTCCCTCGTCGTGGCACCCGGTTCCCGTCAGGTGCTGTCCATGATCGCACAAAACGGCGCACTGGCAGATATCCTTGCAGCAGGCGCACGTCTTTTGGAATGCGCATGCGGTCCCTGCATCGGCATGGGTCAGGCACCCGGCACGGATGCAGTATCCCTTCGTACCTTTAACCGTAACTTTAAGGGCAGATCGGGAACCGTCTCTGCAAATGTCTATCTTGTAAGCCCCGAGACCGCTGCTGCCAGCGCCATTATGGGCGTGGTCACCGATCCCAAAGAGCTTGATCCCTCCATCGATCTTGATATCGAAATGCCCGAGGTCTTCAACTGTGACGACAGCATGGTGGTACCTCCTGCAGCAGAAGGCGTGGAAGTGGAAGTTGTCCGCGGCCCCAACATCAAGCCCTTC
>JAGBGW010000067.1 GCA_017935825.1 Clostridia bacterium | reverse complement strand
AGACAGCAAAGCAAAACGCTTTGCTGTCTTTTCTTTTGCCCAAAGTATGAAAAATTGTAGGGGAGGGCCGCCGAGCCCTCCCGAAAAACGTTGGCTTCCATAAAATGCTTACAGGCGGTCAATGACCGCCCCTACGGTGTTTGATTCTTCTCAAACACCACTGTAGGGCAGGGGCTTGCTCCTGCCGAAAGACAGCGCATCATCCGAATCCCCATCACAACATTTTCGATGCAGTTTTCAAAACAACAACGACGAATATGATCAAACCGATGAGAATCAAAAACATATTCCGATCAACTCCTTTACATGGAGTATAGTTTTTGACGGCGACGTTAGCAATACGAATTTGTTTTCCGCAAAGCATTTCATGAAAAGATGCTTTTTTACATAAAAGAAAGTAAGCTGAAAACAAGGAAGTGGACGATTTGCACAAACGTGCGTTTGTTTGTACCGTCATTTTGATTGCGGCGTTGGCAGCGATCCCGATTTTGAAGAAGAATCAAGTCACGGTCGAGCCGAAGGATACTATCATCAACCTGACGATCGATGTCATCCCCGGTGCGGATGTGGGAAGCGGAAGTCGGGAAAACTGGCTTCGGGAGCGTGCGGAAGCATTTGAAGCGGAGAACGCAGGTGTGTTCATCACCGTGCGCAGTTTGAAGTCCGATCAGGCGCAGCTTTTGTACACCCAGGATTTGCGTGACCAGATGGGCAATATCGCCGCCTACACAAGCGGCACATTCTGCGATGATGCTGTCTTTGTCACGCTGGATAACGGCACGAAATCGCAGCTGTACATGTGCGCAGGATATGTGCTTTTGATCAACCCTGCGCTGTGTGAAAAGCAAGGGGAGACCTATCACATCCCATCCGTTGCGGCAAGTGATGCTCAGTTTGATTGCGGAAGTATTCTTGCAGCACAGTGCTTTTCGGGGACGGACACGGTTATCCACACGGGCAAGCGGTCGGATATGATCGCTCTTTTTCAGAACGAGGAAATTTCCGCCATCATTGCTTCCAATTTCGTAGCCTACCGCTTCTGCCGCATGGCAGATCAGGACAAAGGATTTGCAGTAGAAATGCTGCCGCTTTCCTCCTGCTTCACCGATCAGGGGCACTATGTGTCCGTTGTGGATCAATCCGAAGCTGAAAACCAAGCGGCAAAAGCGTTTGCGGCATTTCTTATGGAGGAGGAATCCCAAAGTGTTTGCCGTGATATCGGCATGTTTTCCGTTTACCAAACGGAAGATTATGAGTCAGGCACGATCCTGTCCTCCCTTTGGGAAAACACGGGACAGTTGCGCATCGCACCGCCTTTCAACTGGCAAAATACAGGTGAACTTGCAAGGCAGCTTGCCCAAAGGGCGCTTGCAGGGGAGGCTTCTTCGGTAAATGCCATCAATCGCTTGCTTGCAAGCTTCAATTAGGGTAAAATATAGTATAGATAGAAATGAATTTTTTACAGTGCCTTGGCGCGAAAGGATAGATATGAATCAGGAACACATTTTGCAGTTGAAAGCACTTTTGGGTGATGCGATCGCGTGCGACGTGCCCATGTGCGACTATACAAGTTTTAAAATCGGCGGCAAGGCAGATTGCGTGCTGTTTGCCAAAAATGAGGAGCAGCTTCGCATCGCGCTGCAGTTTTGTGCAGAAAATAAACTGCCGTATTTTGTCATGTCCAACGGCTCCAACCTGCTGGTGTCCGACCGCGGCATGCGCCAGCTGGTGATCATGATCCGCGAAGGATTTGAAGAAATTCGCGTGGAAGGCAATTTCATCTATGCAGGTGCAGGCGCCAAGCTTGCCCGCGTGGCGGAAGCTGCGGCAGAAGCAAGCCTGACGGGTCTTGAATTTTCCTTTGGCATCCCCGGCCGCCTTGGGGGCGCACTGACCATGAATGCAGGCGCCTACGGCGGGGAAATGATGCAGGTGGTGCGTTCCGTCCGCATCATGGAAAAAGACGGCACCATCCACGATGTACCTGCCCACGACCTTGCATTCGGCTATCGTACAAGCCGCATTGCAGAAGGCAGGATCGCACTTTCCTGCGTGATGGAATTAAAAAAAGGCGTGGAAGCTGAGATTCGCGAAAAAATGGCAACCTACCAGCAGGCGCGCAAGGACAAGCAGCCTTTGCAGTATCCAAGTGCAGGCTCCGTCTTCAAGCGCCCCGTGGGTTACTTTGCAGGTGCACTCATCGAACAGGCAAATTTGAAGGGCGCATCCGTCGGCGGTGCACAGGTCTCCGAAAAGCACGCAGGTTTTATCATCAACAAGGGCGGTGCAACCTGTCAGGATGTGCTGGACCTGATCGACTTTGTGCAGAAAAAAGTCTACGAAACAAGCGGCGTAAAGCTGGAAACCGAGCTTCGTCCCGTGGGTGATCTTGGATGATCTCGCCTATTTTCGCCGACTATCATACCCATACCGTCTACAGCCACGGCAAAGGCACGGTGGAGGAAAACATCCTTGCCGCCATCGAGTGCGGCCTTTGCACCATCGCCATCGCCGATCATGGCCCCGGACAGCTGGCACACGGCGTTAAACTTTCAAAAATACGGGCGCAGATAGAGGAAATTGCCCGATTGAAGGAGAAATACAAACATAAGATACAAGTGCTTGCAAGCCTTGAGGCGGATATTACGGGGCTGGACGGCACGCTGGATTTGCCCGACAGTTGGCAGGAGAAGTTCGACCTTGTGCTGGGCGGCTATCACAGAACGGCGATCCCGAGAAAAAAGAGCGATCTGTTCCGTCTGCAGATCCCGGGTCTTATCGCACCTGATCGGGTTTCGCAGAACATGACAAGTGCCGTGGTACATGCTATCGAAGGCGGCAGACTTTTTATGGTGACACACCCGGGGGAGTATATCCCCGTGGACATGCAGCAGGTTGCCCGCGCGGCAGCTTTGCATGATGTATATATTGAGATCAACAACAAGCATCCCATGGCGCAGGCGGACTTGAAGATCGCCGCGGCGCAGGGAGTGAAGTTCCTTTTATCCAGCGATGCGCATCACCCAAAGAATGTGGGTCGTGTGGATCGTGCATTGGATGCAGCGATGCAGGCAGGCATTGATAAAAGCCGCATCGTCAATTTGAAGAAGGAGTAAGAAGTTTTATGCGGATCATTATCGTCACGGGTCTTTCCGGTGCAGGCAGAAGTGCTGCGCTGCGCTGCTTTGAAGATATGGACTTTTTCTGTGTCGATAACCTGCCGCCCAAACTGATCCCAAGCTTTACCGAGCTTTGTGTCAAAGAGCATTCCGATATTGACGATGTGGCTCTCGTCGTGGACTCCCGTGTGGGTGACATGTTCCACGATATCTACAAGGCCATCGGCTGGCTCAAAAGCGAAGGGCATGAGACGGACCTGCTCTACCTTGATGCGGAGAGAAAGGCATTGGTGGGGCGCTTTGATTTAACGCGCCGCAGTCATCCGCTGCATCACGAAGGCATGACACTGGAGGAGGCCATCGATCAGGAGATCGAGATGCTGGAGCCTTTGCACAATATGGCAGACCGTGTCATCGATACCACGAACCTTTCCGTCCGTCAGCTTCGAAGCGCCATTGCAAAGATCTATCAGGGTAAACGCAAGATTACCGCGCCCTTTGTGACGATCATCACATTCGGTTTCAAATACGGCATTCCTTTGGACGTGGATATTGTCCACGACATGCGCTTTTTGCCCAATCCCTATTATATTCCAAGCATGCGCCATCATACGGGCGAGGATGAGGATGTGGCCTCTTACGTCATGCAGAATCCCGATGCCCAGCGCTATCTTGATTTGACCGTGCAGCAGATCCAGCACGCACTGCCGCTTTTTGCGCGGGAGGGAAAGACCGATATCACCATCGGCATCGGCTGCACAGGCGGCATGCACCGCTCGGTGGCCTTTGCAAACGCACTTTATGCAAAGCTGGATGCCGACGGTCAGCCTACGGAAATTGTCCACCGCGATATCATGTGTGACCGCGCGCGTGAAGAGGCGGAAAAGAAAAACCAGCGGTAACAGGAGTTTTGAACGATGGCATCTTTTTCTTCACAGACTAAATTGGAAGCTTGTCGCGTCGCGGTGCGAAGCGACTGCTGCCGCCGTGCGGAATTGTATGCCATGATGCGGTTTTGCGGTGTCATCGGCATCAACCGTCAGGGTGTGTCGCTGACGCTTTCCACCTCCATCGAACCTGTTGCACAGCGCATTTTGTCCCTTGTGCGCCGTGTCTTTGATGCAGAATGCGACATCCGTCGTGTGGAGCGTGAACAGTTAAATCGCATCGAGCGCATCGAAATTGCGCTGGTGGGGGAACAGGCACGAGAGGCTCTTCTAGCCTGCGGCATGTTGCAGGAGACAGACGATGGCGGCTCTTTCTTTGAAGACGGCATCGGCTATCGTCCGATGAACGACTGCTGCATGGATGCCTACCTTCGCGGTGTGTTCTTTGCCTGCGGCACCATGCTGCCCCCAAGCAAAGGCTATCACCTGGAATTTGTCCTTGAATCCGCGCAGCTTGCAAGCGATCTTTGCGACCTTTTGTATTCCATGGACATCAATGCCCATATGACGGTGCGAAAAGAAAAAAACATCGTCTACGTCAAGGAATCCGAGTGTGTGCTGCAGTACCTTGCCCGAATCGGCGCCCACAATGCCTATTTGCAGATGGAAGACGAACGCATGATCCGCGAGATCAAAAACGACGTCAACCGATCCGTCAACTGCTCCACGGCAAATATCAACAAAACCACCAATGCGGCACTGAAACAAATCCGTGCCATCGAGTTTTTGGAGCGCGAGGGCGTGCTGCGCGAGCAGTCCCTTTCCATCCGTCAGATGGCGGAGATGCGACTGGAATACCCCGAGGCATCCTTGGATGAGCTTGCCCAGATGATGAACATCACAAAGTCGGGTGTCAACCATCGCCTGCGTAAGCTTGTGCATCTTGCGGCATTGCTGCAGGGATCGGAAGAATAAACTTGATTCAAAACGGCAGGAGACCGTTTTTATAAAAGAAAAAACAGGAGGATTTTCATCATGATTAAACAAGACGTCGTGATCAAAAACCTGGACACCGCATTTGTTTCCAAACTGGTCAATGCAGCTGAACAGTTCCGCTGCCAGATCATGTTCCGCATGGGTACGCGCCTGATCAATGTCAAATCCGTCATGGGCGTTATGGCCATCGCACACCCCAACACGGATATCCAGCTGACCGTGGTCTGCGACGGCCGCGATGAGAAAAAGGCGCTGCAGGCGATCATCGACCTGATCGACGAAAACGCAGCCCAGTAACGAAACCACATACACAAGTGCCGCGGCATACGCGGCACTTTGATTCCGCAATCATTTTAACTTAAAGAGGAAAAAGCCTTGGCATCGTTTGCACATCTTCACGTACATACCAACTACAGCCTGCTGGACGGGGCATCCCGTATCGACAGGCTTATGGATGCTTGCCTTGAAATGGGCATGGATTCCGTCGCCATCACCGACCACGGCGTCATGTACGGCGTGATCGACTTCTATCAGGAGGCAAAAAAGCGCGGCATCCATCCTGTGATCGGGTGCGAAGTGTACGTGGTGCAGGACATGGACCAGAAGACTTCGCGCTTCCGCGAGTATGCCCATCTGATCCTGCTTTGCGAAAACCAGAAGGGCTATGAAAATCTGGTCTATCTTTGCTCCGAGGCATTCACACGCGGTTACTATTACCGTCCAAGAATCGATTATGAGCTGCTGTCCAAGCATACGGAAGGTTTGATCTGTCTTTCCGCGTGCTTGAGCGGCGACGTGCAGCGCCTTCTTTTGAACGGCGAGTACGACGAAGCAAAGCGCATGGCACTGCAGCTGGACGAGATGTTCGGTCACGGCAATTTCTTCCTCGAACTGCAGGATTCGGGGCTCATCGAGCAAAAGAAGGTCAATTCGCTTCTTGATCGTCTGCACCGCGAGACGGGCATCGACTACGTTGCCACCAACGACGTGCACTACGTCTCCCGCGAGGATGCGGCGGCGCATGAGGTGCTGCTTTGCATCCAGACGGGCAAGACCATGGACGATGAAAAGCGCATGCGCTTTGAGACGGACGAGTTCTACCTGAAATCCCCCGAGGAAATGGCGCGCCGTTTTGCCCAGTTCCCCGGTGCGGTGGAGAATTCTCAAAAGATCGCGCAGCGCTGCCATGTGGAGTTTGAGTTCGGTCACTACCGTCTGCCCAAATACGATTTGCCTCAAGGCACGGAAGCCTTCTCTTACTTGCAGGAGCTTTGTGTTGCAGGCATGAACCGCAAGTATGACACCGTTACAAAAGAAATGGAGGACCGTCTTGCCTACGAGCTTGACACCATCCGCACCATGGGCTTTGTGGATTACTTCCTCATCGTGTGGGATTTCATCAAATACGCAAAAGACCATGGCATCATGGTGGGTCCCGGTCGAGGTTCTGCAGCAGGTTCCCTTGTTGCCTACAGCCTTGACATCACCACCATCGATCCGCTCCGCTATGAACTGCTCTTTGAGCGTTTCTTAAACCCCGAGCGCGTTACTATGCCCGATATCGACGTGGACTTCTGTTTCGAACGTCGTCAGGAAGTCATTGACTACGTCACAAGAAAGTACGGCGTGGATCGCGTTTCCCAGATCATCACCTTCGGTACCATGGCAGCACGCGCAGTCATCCGCGACGTGGGACGAGCGCTGAATATGCCCTACGCACAGGTGGACAAAATTTCCAAAGCTGTGCCCAATGAGCTTGGCATGACCATCGATAAAGCGCTGAAGATGAACCCCGAGCTTGCCGCCATGCGGGAGGAAGATGAGCAGATCGCCCACCTGATCGAGATCGCGCGTACGTTGGAGGGCATGCCGCGCCATGCATCCACCCATGCAGCAGGCGTGGTGATCTCCCGCGATCCCTTGAACCAGTATGTGCCCCTGCAGCTGAACGACAACGTGGTCACCACCCAGTTTCCCATGGGTACCATCGAGCAGCTGGGCTTGCTCAAGATGGACTTCCTTGGTCTTCGCACTCTGACCGTCATCCGCGATGCGGTGCAGATCGTCTATGAGCAGACGGGGGAGAAGCTTGATATGGAGCATATTCCGCTGGATGATCCTGCGGTATATGACCTGCTCTCCCGCGGCGATACCGACGGCGTGTTCCAGCTGGAAAGCGCAGGCATGCGCGTGTTCCTTCGGGAACTGAAACCCAGCACGTTTGAAGATATCATCGCAGGTGTATCGCTGTATCGTCCCGGTCCCATGGATTCCATTCCGCGCTATGTTGCAGGCAAATACCATCCCGAGACGGTTACATACCTGCATCCCCTTCTTGAAAAGACCTTGTCCGTCACCTACGGCTGTATGGTTTATCAGGAACAGGTCATGCAGATCGTCCGCGACATGGCAGGGTATTCCCTTGGCCGAAGCGACCTTGTGCGCCGCGCCATGGCAAAGAAGAAGGCGGACGTAATGGCACATGAACGGGAAGTCTTCATCAACGGTCTTGAAAAAGACGGCGTGGTGGAAGTTCCGGGTGCCGTGCGCCTTGGAATCCGCGCCGACATCGCGGCGCAGGTCTTCGACGAGATGACCTCCTTTGCTGCCTATGCATTCAACAAATCCCACGCTGCCGCATATGCTTTTGTTGCATACCAGACGGCGTACCTTCGGGTGCACCATCCCGTGGCATTTATGACGGCGCTCTTAAACAGCTTCGTCACCTCCCGCGATAAAGTTTCGCTCTACGTACAGGCTGCGCGCCGCATGGGCATCGAAGTCCTGCCGCCTGACGTAAACAAGAGCCGTGCGAAATTCACCGCAGACGGTGATAATATCCGCTTCGGTCTTGCCGCCGTCAAGCGCGTTGGCGTAGGCGCGGTGGATGAAATCGTCCGCACACGAGACGAATCGGGTCCCTACACAGGCTTCCTTGACTTCTGCCGCCGCGTGCCGCAGGAGGCCATCAACAAAGGTCTTTGCGAATCGCTGATTTTGGCAGGTGCCTTTGATTCCTTCGGCATTTCCCGTTCCCGTATGGCAGCAGGCTACGATACCATTTTGTCCGCTGTGCACAATGAGCGAAAGAAGAACATCGCAGGGCAGATGTCCCTGTTTGCCATGGAAGAAGTCTTCACCACGCAGGAAACGCAGGAAGCATGGCCCAATGTGCCCGACTTCACCCGTGGAGAGCAGCTTCTGCACGAGCGTGACATGACGGGCGTGTATATCAGCGGTCATCCCCTTGATTCCTACACCGCTTTGGTGGAGAAAAACTCCATCCTCACAAGCGATTTGATTTTGCAGGATGAGGAGGAACCCACCACGGAAGCAAATACCCATGTGCAGGACGGCATGTCCGTCACCTTCACAGGTCTTTTGTCGGAAGTAAAGACCAAGATCACCAAGTCCGCCACCATGATGGCATTCGTGCAGATGGAGGACTTCGTGGGCAGTGTGGAAGTGATCGTGTTCCCCAGAACCTATCAGCAGTATTCCTCGCTCCTGCAACAGGACGGCATCGTCACGGTTTCGGGCCGCATCACCATGCGTGAGGATGAAGATGCAAAGATCATCGCGGACACCTTCCAGCTTCCCGTGGCACTGAGCGAAAAGAGGGCAGAGGAGAGCACTTCTTCCAAGCCCAAAAAGCTTTTCCTTCGCGTGGCAAGCAAAGATGATGTACTGCAGCTGGATCGGGCAAAGGAAATCATATTGCAGCATCAGGGTGATGTCCCCGTATTCATCTATTTTGCGCAAACCAAAGAGACCTTCCGCATGTCCGAGCCCTATGTGGTTTCCTTCAGCGATGCATTAACTGAAAAATTACAGCAAATTTTTGGAAAAGAATCCGTAAAATGGACTTAAATTACCATTAAATGCAAAATGTTGTAATTTTTTAATAGAATTTATTCGCTCATGCGGCTATAATAATATGTGCATGCGTATGCGTGCATCCAGAGCTTGAAATAAAGAGAGGATTACTATGAGACGCATTGGTGTTTTAACGAGCGGCGGCGATGCGCCGGGTATGAACGCAGCGATCCGTGCTGTTGTACGTGTGGCGTACGTCAACGGCATTCAGGTCTACGGTATCATGGACGGCTACAGCGGTCTGATCAACGGCGATATGCGCGTTTTGACCAGACGTGACGTCAGCGGCATCGCACAGCGCGGCGGTACCATTTTGCATACTGCCCGTTGCCCCGAGTTTAAGACGGAAGAAGGCCGCCGTAAGGCAGTGCTGAATCTGAAAGAAAATGGCATCGAAGGTGTTGTTGCAATTGGCGGCGACGGTACCTTCCAGGGTGCACATCTGCTGTCCCAGCTGGGTATCCCCACCATCGGTGTTCCCGCAACCATCGACAACGACCTTGCATATACCGACTACTGCATCGGCTTTGATACTGCGATCAATACCGTCGTATCTTCCATCGGCAAGATCCGCGACACCATGGATTCCCATGGCCGCGTCGGTGTTATCGAAGTTATGGGTCGTCACTGCGGCGATATCGCACTGTTCTCCGGCGTTGCTTGCGGCGCAGAGGCAGTTTTGATCCCCGAATTCAAATGGGATATCGACGATATCGCACAGAAGCTTCGCAACCGTGATGAGATGGGCGTTCAGTCCGCCATCATCGTCGTTGCAGAGGGCGCAGGCGATGCAGAGGATATCGCAAAGCAGCTGATCGAGCGCACCGGTCTTGACATTCGTTCCACCGTACTTGGTCACGTACAGCGTGGCGGTGACCCCACTGCCAACGACTCCACGCTTGCTGCACGTCTTGCAGGCCGCGCTGTGGAACTGCTTCGTGACGGCAAGGAAAATCGCGTTGTGGGCATCATCAACAACCACATCCGTGACTACGATATCACCGAGGCACTTGCAGCAAGCAAGAAGCATCATACCAAGCTTTACCGCCTGGCTTATGACCTTGCATTCTAAGAATGGAATACGTAAAAGGAGCATATGTTTGATATGCTCCTTTTTCAATAAGGAGAAATCACGTTGAGTAAAATTCAGCTTCCCGTACAGAAAAATCAGAAGATCCACCTTGTCATCGACAATCTGGACAACCGTGCCTTTGGCGTGGGCCGCTATGAAGGCGCGGCAATTTTTGTGGAAGGCGCCCTGCCGGGGGAGACGGTAGAAGCCCTCATCATCAAGTGCGCCAAAAACTACGCTGTGGGCAAACTTTTGTCCATCATCGAGCCCTGTGCCGAGCGTGTGGAAGCATCCTGCGAGGTTTACGCAAAATGCGGCGGCTGCTCCCTGCAGCATATGCGCTACGATGCCCAGCTTGTCAGAAAGCAGATTCAGGTCCGCGACGCCATGCAGCGCTTGGGCGGCTTTGCCGATGTGGAGATTCGCACCATCATCGGTGCGGATGAAACCACCCGTT
>JAGBGW010000066.1 GCA_017935825.1 Clostridia bacterium | reverse complement strand
ATCCAATGTTTCAACTTTTTCGCTGAGGAAGCGCATGCAAGGCATGAGATTGGCAAGATTTACATCAGCATCACCATAAAAAGGATGCAGAAAAACGTTATTCATACTTTCACCCCTTTGATTTGGAATTATTGTACCAAACGAAAGGGGTGTTTTCCATATGAAGTTGTTTATATGCGGGTAAAAATCCAGTAAATCACACCGTATACCACACTGGAACCAATGCCGTAGACCAGCACGGGACCTGCCAGGGAGAACAGCTTTGCACCCACGCCCATGATGTAACCTTCACGTTTGAACTCCATGGCAGGAGAAACGATGGAATTGGCAAAGCCTGTGATGGGCACAATAGAGCCTGCACCTGCGAATTTACCAATTTTGTCGTAGATACCGATGCCCGTAAGGGTCGCACCGAGAAATACCATGACGATGGCGGTAAAAGCAGAAAGTTCTTTTTCATTTAATTGCAGGAACTTTTGCCCCAAATCACTTACGCCCTGACCGATACAGCAGATCAGTCCGCCCACGATAAAGGCTTTGACAAGCTGCGGAAACATGGGCTTTTTGGGCATGGCGCGGTCCACCATTTCCTGATACAGGCGTTTATCGCGCCCTGTTATGTTTTGTCTTGCCATGATGTTTCCTCCACATGATTTCTTGTATATTCTCCCCTGCCCTGCTTGTACCTGTTTTTCAAAATACGGATGGGTACGTGCATGGTTTCAATGGGGATGGTTGTACGATTCATATTTTCACCTCGATCTGTCAAAGAAAAACGCTGTTTTGCACAATCGCGGTGGAACCTGTTGCGCCGCGGCTCAGGCAAAAAAGTGTGATAAGCATAAAGGCTGCCAGAGCGATCCATGCGGCATACAGAGCTTTTTTATTGATTGTTTGTTGCATGTTGATCTTCTCCTTTCAGTTGGTAGTATGTGCAATTTTTTCTTGTTTCAAACAAATCTTTTTATCGTATTGACGAAAAACAATATTCCAATATAATGAACTTGAATGAGATTTTTTCAAATTTCAAATTTGAAGAGAAAGGAAATCTACTATGAACAACTTTACTTTCTATTCTCCCACCTTCTTTGATTTCGGCAAGGGTACCGAGTCCGATGCAGGCAAGCTGGTCAAGCGTTTTGGCGGCAGCAAGGTGCTCATCCACTACGGCGGCGGCAGCGTGGTCAGAAGCGGTCTGCTTGACCGTGTAAAGGCTTCTCTTGAGGCGGAAGGTCTTGGCTATGTGGAACTTGGCGGCGTCAAGCCCAACCCCAGAAGCGGTCTGGTTTACGAGGGTATCGACCTTTGCAAGAAGGAAGGCGTGGACTTCATCCTTGCAGTCGGCGGCGGTTCCACCATCGACTCTTCCAAGGCGATCGCAGCAGGCGTGGTCTACGAAGGCGACTTCTGGGACTTCTACTGCGGCAAGTATGTGGAAAAGGCTCTGCCCATCGGCACCGTACTTACCATCTCTGCAGCAGGCAGCGAAGGCAGCCCCGACACCGTTATCACCAAGGAAGAGGGCATGCTCAAGCGCGGCGCAACCGGCGATGCACTTCGTCCCAAGTTCTCCATTCTGAACCCCGCACTGACTCAGACTCTTTCTCCTTATCAGACTGCATGCGGCGTCACCGACATTATGGCGCACCTGTATGAGCGTTACCTGACCAACACCAAAGACGTCGAAGTCACCGACCGCATGATCGAGGCTCTGCTTCTTACCATGATCAAGGAAGCTCCCATCGCAGTTGCAGATTCCGAGGATTACGAGTCCCGTGCAAACATCATGTGGGCAGGTATGATGGCGCACAACAACTCCTGCGGCGTTGGCCGTTCTCAGGACTGGAGAAGCCACGACATCGAGCATGAGCTGTCCGCAGTTTATGACTGCGCACACGGTGCAGGTCTTGCAGTGACCATGCCCGCAGTATTCACCTACTCCGTGGATCACGACGTGATGCGCTTTGCACAGATCGCTACCCGCGTTTGGGGCTGCCAGATGGATTTTGCAAATCCCAAGGCAACCGCTCTTGAGGGTATCGAGTGCCTGCGCAACTTCCTTTGCTCCATCGGCATGCCCAAGAACTTTGCAGAACTTGGCGCAAAGGCTGAGGATATCCCCTACATGGTCAAGACTCTTTGCTACGGCAACGGCCGCACCGGTACTTTGAACGGCTTCACCACGCTGAACGAAGAAGATTGCACCAAGATCTACGAGATGATGAACTTCTAAGGTTCAGAATAAAAGGACGCAAGCAATTGCGTCCTTTTTTATGTTATACTGTTTGTAAGATTTGAAGGCACGTTTTGAAAGGATGATTCTATGGAATACGTAAAAAAGCAGATTGCCGAAAACTTTTGGTGCATCGAGCAAAACGGCGTGCGCAGTTTTCTTTTTATCGGAACAGATGACGCCGTTCTCGTCGATACCTGCTTTGGCGGTGATTTGAAGGCGGTTGTGGAGAGCATCACCGATCTTCCCGTTACCTTGATCACTACCCATGGTGACCGAGATCACATTGGAAGTGACGAGCAATTTGAAACCCACTTTATGCATCCTGCGGAATTTGAGATCTACCAGCGAAAGAACCAGAAAAAACCCAATGCCTATCCCCTTTGGGAAGGCGATGTGTTCCGTGTTGGAGAGTATGCGTTGGAAGTGGTGCTGATTCCAGGACACACTCCCGGCGGCATTGCACTGCTGGATCGGGAACACAAATTTATTCTTTGCGGCGACAGCGTACAGGCGCACACCATTTACATGCATGGTGACAGCAGAAATATGCAGGCTTTGTATTACAGCCTTGAAAAGCTGCAGGCGATGCGTGACATGGGAATCTTTGATACCATTTATGCATCACATGGACAGCTGGAAGTACCTGCCGATATATTGGAAGAGCATCTTACACTTGCCCAGCAGCTTTTGGACTGCACGGCAGAGGCAATTGGCGATGCACCCGACCACTTCCCCAAAACGGTGAAAACCTATGGATACGGACGGGTGAAGATGTATTTTGAGATGAAGTAATGTTTTACGATAAAATTGGTACCTTTGTGTGATTTCCTTCGTCAATTTTATCTGTTAAGATTATGTCAAACACGAAGAAGGGCGAAGAGTCCTGAGTATATTTTAGTTGCTGGCACTCGCGGGGGTGACAGCAATTGTTTT
>JAGBGW010000065.1 GCA_017935825.1 Clostridia bacterium | reverse complement strand
TGCGCATATTCGCCGGGGGTGACGGCGTAGGCAGCTTTGAACGCACGGCAAAAATGATAGACACTTGAAAAACCACAGTCCAAAGCCACATCGCTGATGCGCAGCTGTCCCTGGGATAAAAGACGGCAGGCTCGCTGCAGACGAATGGTTAAAAGATATTTGTGGGGCGTGATGCCATAACGGGCGGTAAACAGCTTTCGGAAGTAGACCTCGCTGATGGAAGACTGTGCCGCCAGGATCGTGTTGTTAAGCGAGGGATCGGAAAAATTTGCGTGCAGATATGCTACCGCAGGGGATAATAGATCACCGTTTTGGGCAGGGATCGCGGTCAATTCATGCAAAATGCGATACAAATAAGACAGCTGCAGATGCTTCGTGTGAGGAAACAGCGATTGCGTGTGCAGTTGTTCAAAGATATGAAACATATTTTCCGCATCATGCACAGGCAGCACTTCAAAAGTATCAATGGAAAAGTTTTCACACTGAAAATTGATCACAGGGAATCGTCCGCTTTTTTCGCCGTAGAGACAATAGGTGGCGCCTTTGGGCAGAAACACCGCATGGCCGGGGTCGGAAATGAATGTTTTCCCCTGATGGGAATAGCGGATTTCTCCATCATAACAAAACGACAGTCCAAAGTTGGGACGGTTGGTCATGGAAAACTGTCTCCCCTGCATGGAGGGTACGATGAGGACTTCGTCAATATTTGTGATGACCATGCTTTCGATCATCTTTTGCAGTTGTTGTGACATACAATGTGCTCCCGTGCAACTGTTTTTATCAAAGAAAGTATAGCATATTGCGAAAATAATATCAAAAATGTTAAAACTGTACCGTTTTATGTATTGCCGTGTGCCTGTATTTGTTCCATGATAAAGCAAATGCTGCGAAACAGAACGGAAAACTTTAAGTTTCGCAAAACAAAAAAAGGATGTGACAATATGGAATTTACAGGGAAAACGGCGGTACTTTCGGGTGCGGCTTCGGGTATGGGACTTCTGACGGCAAAGTGTTTTGCAAAAGAGGGCGGCAATGTGGTGCTCTCCGACGTAAACCCCGAAACGCTGCAGGCGGCAGTGGATGAGGTAAATCAGATTCGTGAGGGCTGCGCCATCGGCGTGCCCTGCGATGTGCGCGACTACGAGCAGGTTTGTGCCGTGCGCGATGCGGCGGTGGAAACGTTTGGCAGCATCGACCTTCTGGTCAACTGGGCAGGCGGCGCAGAGACCCGTATGCTCAACTGCAAGGGACACGAATTCCCCGATACCCCCATCGAAGTCTACGACTGGGGTCTTGATGTAAACCTGAAAGGGCAGCTGCACTTTGATCACGCTGTCATGAAGCAGATGCGCGAGCAGAAAAGCGGCGTCATCATCAACATCGGCTCCATCACAGGCGAGGAAGGCTGTCAGAAAAACGTGGCGTATTCCGCAGCAAAAAGCGGTGCCATGAACGGCTTGACCAAGTCGCTGGCACTTTACGGCGGCAACTATGGCATCCGTGTGTGCTGCATTTCTCCCGGTCCCGTGCTGACCCGTCCCGGTATGGCAAAGATGAAGACCCTCCTTGGAAGAGCCGCAGAGCCTCAGGAGATGGTGGATATGGTCATGTACCTTGCAAGCGACAAGGCAGCTTTTATCACCGGTGTCAACTTCCTCATGGATGGCGGCAGAAACGTCATGCGCAATAAGGAGTAAAATCATGAAAAAGCCCAAACCTTCTTTTTTGAATCAGACCCGTCCGCTTTTGACCGCAATGGTCCTGGCGGAGACCCCCGACGACATGATCTGCATCATCGAGAACTCCCTCTACGACGGCGCGGAAGCATTCTGCATCCAGATGGAGACCCTTCGCCGTGAGTTCCGCGACCTTGAGACCATCAAGAGAATCTTCAGCTATTGCGAGGATAAACCCATCTATGTCACCAGCTACCGCAATGCGCAAAGCACGGGGATGACCGACGACGAGTGCGTGGAATACCTGAAGCTCTGCGTGGAAGCAGGCGCGACTCTTGCTGACATTCTGGCAGACCTGTACGATCCGCTGCCCCACCAGATCACCTTTGATGAAACTGCCGTTGCAAAGCAGAAAAAGGTGGTGGAAGAGTTGCATGCCATGGGCGCAGAAGTGCTTCTTTCCAGTCACCTGCACGGTTTCTATGAAAGCGACGATATCCTGCGCTTTGCAAAAGCGCAGATCGAGCGCGGCGCAGATGTGGCAAAACTGGTCACCCATGCCCAGACCCGTGAACAGCTGATGGAAGATATCCTGATCGCAGAGAGGCTCAATAACGAACTGGATGCACCGTATCTTTTCCTTGCCAACGGTCCCCATTCCAAGCTCCTGCGCCAGATCGGCTGTGCCTTCGGTGTGTGCATGATCCTCTGTGTCCAGCACTACGACCACATCAATTCCAAGGAACAGCCCAAGCTCACCGCAGCAAAAGCCATCCGCGATGCCATGTGTCTGTGAGGTGTGACGGATGAAAGCGATTCTGGTCAATGACGATCGTTCCCTTCGCTGGGACGATGTACCCGATCCCGTGATGCAGGCGGATGAGTGCCTTGTGAAGATCGAAGCTGCAGCGCTCAACCGCGCGGATTTGATGCAAAGAGAAGGCGATTATCCGCCGCCGCCCGGTGCACCCGAGTGGATGGGTTTGGAAATAGCAGGTCCCATCGTGGGTATTGGTGAAGAAGCGGCGACGAATTCCAATTGGCAGGTGGGCGACCGCGTCTGTGCCCTTCTTGGCGGCGGTGGCTATGCCCAGTACGTCACGGTGCGCTATGACATGCTCATGCCTGTGCCGAAAAATTGCACCATGATCGAAGCGGCGGCAATGCCTGAAGCGTTTGCCACGGCATATCTGAACCTTTTCATCGAAGGCGGCGCAAAGAAGGGCGACACCCTTTTGATGAACGCAGGTGCCAGCGGCCTTGCAAGTGTGGTCATCCCCATGGCAAAGGCGTTTGGTCTTCGGGTCATCACCACGGTGCTTTCCGATGAATTGAAAGCACGCATCGCACACCTTGGCGCGGATGTGGTGGTCAATACTACGAAAGAAGACATCGTGGAAGTATTGAAAGCAGAACTTGCCGACGGTCACGGTGTGGATGTTGCCATCGATTGCCTTGGCGGCGAGGTGATGGGCAAATGCATTCATTTCTTAAATCACGGTGCTCGATGGATCATGATCGCAGCGCTGGCAGGGCAGATGACCCAGGTGGATTTAAAGAACATCTACGTGCGCAATGTGCGCATCATCGGCTCCACTTTGCGTTCAAGAACGCCCGAAATGAAAGCCTTTATCCTCTCTTCTTTGGTAGAAAAAGTCTGGCCCAAGGTGGAAACGGGTGAAGTCAAGCCCACCATCTATAAAGTCCTGCCCATCCAGGAAGCAGAAGCCGCGCAGGATATCCTCTACCGCGGCGAAAACGTGGGTAAAGTGGTTTTGACGGTAGAATAAAAGAAAAAGAGATCCTTTGACTGCACCTGAGCAAAGCGAGTCGAAGGATCTCAATTTTTTGTTTGAATTACCGTGCAAAGGGACGATTGAAGGAACCGATCTCCACAAGGTTGCCCTCGGGGTCTGCGATGTAGCAGGTGCGCTGTCCCCAAGGCTCCGTGGTGGGTTCAAGGACGGATTGACCTCCGTTTGCAAGGATCCGCTCATATTGCGCATCCACTTCTTCGAAGGTGTCCACGTACATGGCAATCTCAAAATGTCCGTTGAGGCCTTTTACGTATTCGTATGTTCGGCTCGTCATCTTCTCAAAATCCTTCCGTCCGTAAAGCAGGAAAAGTGTCCCGTCTTTGACCAGATAGACATTTTTTGTATCTTCACTTTCCAAGATCTCAAAGCCGAGCACATCCCTGTAGAAGCGGATCATCGTGGGCATATCGTCCACAAGCAAACCAAAACCGTCAAGGCGCATGAAATGTTTCCTCCAATACGTTACAGTTCTTTTTTGAAATACACCATATCCTGCAGCAAAATGCCGCATTCGATGATGGGATGGTCGTAGTTGTCGGTGAAAAAGTTCTTCACCACATGGCTTCGGATAAAGCCGCATTTCTCGTAAAAGGGAACGGTCAAAGGGGAATCCCCCGTGCCAAGCTGCAGGGTGTGGAATTTGCCCCGATATTCCTTTTGAAGAAATTCCAGCATGGCACGGCCATAGCCTTTTTTCTGATGGGCAGGGGAAACTGCAAGGTTTTTCAGTTCCAATACCCCTTCGCCTTCGTCCGTCACCACGCACACGGCGCGCAGGTCGTCGTCAAAGATGGCATACATCGTGCCGCGGTCAAGATAGCGGTCGATCACAACCTCGCATGACTCGAACTCATTCGGTTTTCTTCGGGCGGATTTGCGCTTATACTTCGTTCTTGCCCTTGTCAATCCGTTCGGGATTGACTGCGGACAATGTCTCGTCTAAACGCAAATCTGCTCCGAAAAAACTGCGTAGCACATTTGGACGAGGGATGTTCGAGAGATTTTGGTTGCAGAGAAGTCGCCTTAACCGGGTGTTAGGGTGACTTCGATAAGACCAAAAGATCCGGACAGAACCGTCCAAATGCGGATTCGTTTGAGTCATGCGAGGTTGCCTCCTGCTCGTCAGCAAGAAGCAGAAGCGGCAGATACTGCCGCTTGTTTTCTGTGATTTGTACGATTTTCATTTGCTCGTTCTGGTCAGAATTTTGGCAATGGGGTTTCTGCCCACGCGCATGGCACCCTTGGGGCAGAATTCCTGACAGCAGAAGCAGCGGATGCATGCCTTGCGGTCGATGACGGGCTTGCCGTTTTTCATGGTGATTGCCTTTGCAGGGCAGATCTGCGCACACTTTTTGCAGCCGATGCATTCATCAGGGCAGAGCTTCGGCTTTGCCGTCAGCACCGTGCCCATTGCCTTGGACATCAGCTTGCCGAAGATGGAGTTTGTCTCAAACTGCAGACCTCTGTGGCCGTCGGCATGCTCAAAATCCTCCACCTGCAAATCTGCCATGTCGCCCGAGATGGTCAGTGCATCGTAGCTTTCGGGGGAAAGACCGCGCTTTTTTGCTTCCACGATGGTTGCAACTTCCTCCTCGGTCAGGCTCACCACATGGGCACCCACCAGATCCAGCTTGTAGGGGGAATCGCTCGCAATAATCGCGCCCACCATACGGGGCTTGCCTGCCGTAGGTCCGTTGCCCTCCATGGCAAGGACGGCGTCGCAGATGCAAAGGTCAGCTTTGACGTATTCGTTTAAGTCGATCAGCATGTTGGCAAAATCCTCCGCCTTGGGGTAGCGGAAGTGGTATTCCGGCTTCATGGTGCCGGGGATGACACCAAACAGATTTTTCACCGATGCAGAGTAGGTCATCATGCCGTGGGTCTTCAGCTTGCAGACGTTGATGGTGTAATCCGCATCGTCAAGATAGGCGGTGAAAGAGAAATTTTTTGCCGTATGTGCCTCGGGGAAGGACACCTCACGCACGGCAAAGTTGTTGTTCAGTTTCACAGTGTCACTTTCAAGTGCGGTCAGACCGCATGCACGATATACGCCGTGCATGTAGGCAGCATTGAAAAGTCCGCCTGCGGAGTCGCCGATGGTGACGTGTGCACCGCGCTCGGTGATCATATCGCACAACACGCGCAGAAGTTCGGGGTGAATGGTTGCCGCGCTGTCTGGACGCATGGGCGCCACAAGGTTTGCCTTGATGACCACATGCATATTCTCTTTGATAGCTTCGGGAAAGCCGAAGGGGGAAAGCGCCTCGCGCAGTGCGCGGGCAAGATGCACTTGTTCATAAGCGGGGCAGGATACAACGGTTACGTCAGTCATGGTGATCCCTCTTCATTCTCAAAATAAATCTGCTGCTTTTCAGTATAACAAAAGAATGTATTGCGGTCAAAACATGCGGCAGAAAAGGGAACTTTATTGATTCACAAAAACTTCTTGACTTTAACGCCTAAAAGTGCTAAAGTGTCGCTATCGGCGATGACGAAGATCAAGTAGCGCCCGAAGTTTTTTCAAGAGAAGTGTCGGTTGGTGCGAGACACAAAAAGACGACGGGATGCGAATACAGCTTCACCAGCTCTGCAGGCGAAGGGGGCGACCCTGCGTAGGCTGCGGCGGAATGTTCCACGTTACAGGAACGGCGTGTTGATGGACACGCGCTGAGGTCATAATTGTGAAATTATGGCGAAAAAAGGTGGTACCGCGGATCGATCATCCGTCCTTTGCAGTTGCTTTGCGAAGGACGGTTTTTTATTTGCAGAAAAAGCGATTGGAACGATCAAAGAAAACTTTTTGTATCATGGAAGGATGGTAAAAACGTATGGGACTTACAATTGCGATGCTGCTGGTATTCTTCGCCGTGATGATCGGCGTCGGTCTTTACTGCAAGCGTCATGCAACGGACGTTGACGGCTTTGTTTTGGGCGGAAGAAAAGCGGGTGCATGGCTGACCGCATTTGCATTTGGTACTTCTTACTTCTCGGCAGTTATCTTCGTCGGCTACGCAGGACAGTTTGGATGGAACTTCGGTCTTGCTTCCACCTGGATCGGTCTTGGCAACACCTTCATCGGTTCGCTTCTTGCATGGAATGTTCTTGGAAGACGTACCCGTGTCATGACCCGGCACATCCAAAGCCGCACCATGCCCGACTTCTTTGGCAAGCGCTTTGACTGCGATGCACTGAAGATCGCCGCATCGGTGATCGTGTTCATTTTCCTGATCCCCTATACCGCATCGCTGTACAATGGCCTTTCCAGCCTGTTCAATATCGCATTTGAAATCCCCTACTGGGTGGTCATCATCATCATGGCTGTGCTCACAGCCGTCTACGTCATCTTCGGCGGCTACATGGCAACGGCCATCAACGACTTCATTCAGGGTATTATCATGCTCTTTGGCATCGTGGCAGTCATCGCGGCCGTACTGAACGACAACGGCGGCTTTATGCAGGCAATGGTGGATCTTTCCAAAATCGATGCAGGCACGGGCCTTCAGGGCGGCTATGTGTCCTTCCTCGGACCCGATCCGCTGGCACTTGTGTTCGTCGTCATTCTGACCTCTCTTGGCACCTGGGGACTTCCCCAGATGGTTGGCAAATTCTACTCCATCAAGAGCGAGGATGCCATCCGTAAGGGTACCATCATCTCCACTTTCTTTGCCCTGATCGTGGCAGGCGGCTGCTACTTCCTGGGCGGCTTTGGCAGACTGTATGCTGACCGCGTGGTCGGTGCAGACGGCAAAGTTGCATTTGACACCATCGTGCCCACTATGCTTTCGTCTCTTTCTCCTGCCATCATCGGCATCGTCATCGTGCTGGTGCTTTCTGCAAGCATGTCCACGCTGTCGTCTTTGGTGCTGACTTCTTCTTCCACCTTGACCCTTGACGTCATCGTGCCTGCAAGAAAGAAGGAGACCACGCAGAAAAAGCAGCTTTTGATCATGCGCCTTTTCATCGTGTTCTTCATCGTGGTCTCTGCCGTCATCGCCATCGTCAAGGATGCCTTCGGCTTCACCTTCATCGCGCAGATGATGGGTGTATCCTGGGGCGCACTGGCAGGTGCGTTCCTTGCACCTTTCCTCTACGGTCTGTACTGGAAAGGCACCACCCGCGCATCCGTCTGGGCAAGCTTTGCCTTCGGCTGCGGCGTGATGATCTTCCAGCTGTACGTCTCCATGGCAGGTGTCACCTTTGCAAACCCCGTGATGGGCTACCTTTTTGCATCCTCCATCCGCTCGGGCTGTGTGGCGATGGTAGGCGGTCTTGTCCTCGTACCCGTTGTAAGTGTTTTGACGAAAAAGATGGAGCAGAGCCGTACCGACGAGATTTTCTCCTGCTACAACAGTCAGGTCGTCACCGATATCACCAGCGACCTTGGCAAATAATTGAAAATAAAAAAAGGCGCGATGTTTTCATCGCGCCTTTTTTGTTGTAAAGTAGAGCTTGATATCAATGCATCAAGGAGATATCCTATGGCTTCCATGTTGATTTTAGGATTGTTTGTGGCGGCGCTGGTGCTGTGCGTGGTCTGCAAGTTTTCCGTGTTATATGCGCTGCTGTTTGGCTATGCCATCTTCTTTCTCCACGGTCTGTATGAAAAATTCACCGCAGGGGATATGCTTCGGGCAAGCTTCGAAGGTTTGAAGAAGGTAAAGAATGTGGTCATCGCCATGGCGCTCATCGGCATGCTCACCGCCCTTTGGCGCGCATCGGGCACCATCGCCTACATTATCTGCAATACCGCATCCTTCATCAAACCTGCCGCATTTATCCTCATCGCCTTTGTGCTTAACTGCCTGATCTCGTTCCTTACGGGTACGGCGTTTGGCACCGCAGGTACCATGGGTGTCATCACCATGACCATCGGAAGTGTATTGGGTGCAAATCCCCTTGCACTGGGCGGCGCCATTTTGTCGGGCGCCTACTTCGGCGACCGCTGTTCACCTGTTTCAAGCAGCGCGCTGCTGGTCAGCGAACTTACGGGAAGCGATATTTTTGACAATATCAAAAAAATGCTTATCCGCTGCATTGTGCCGTTTTGCATCGCCTGTGTGCTATTTCTTTTCATGGGCAATTCGGGAGAAATTTCCTCCGCCGGCGTGGACGTACTGGATGCCATGGGGCAGCACTATGTATTGAATTTGTTTTGCCTGATCCCTGCCGTGCTTTTGATCGCGCTTGCACTTTTTCGGGTGCCGATGCGAAAGACATTGATCGCCTGCATTGCCGCCTCTTTTGTCATCTGCCTGTTTGTACAAAAGCAGGGCGTGGGGGAGATTTGCCGCATGCTGGTCATGGGCTACGATGCAGGCAATGAAGCCGTAAGCCTTATGAACGGCGGCGGCATCGTCTCCATGGCCAAGGTCATCGCCATCGTCTCCCTTTCCTCCTGCTACATGGGCATCTTTGAAAAGACGGGGCTGCTGGACGGCGTGGGTGCTTTGGCAAGCCGCATCGCAGATAAGACCACCCGACAGGTGGCCATCTTCGTCTGCGCCGCCATCTGCGGCATGATCTCCTGCAACCAGACACTGTCCATCATGCTGACCTACCAGCTTTGCGACAAGCTTTTTTCCGACAAACAGGAACTGGCGCTTTGCATCGAAGATTCCGCCGTGGTCATGGCGCCCCTTGTACCCTGGTCCATCGCCTGCGAGGTGACACTGACCACCGTGGGCGCGCCCATTGCCGCCTTTTCCCATGCGTTTTACCTGATGCTGGTGCCCGTTTGGATGATTTTTTGCGCCGCATACAGAAAAAGAAAACAAAAATGATCCTTTTGCCGCAGATTTGTACACCGATGCACTGCGGCAATTTTCATACCTTATTGAAATTATGTATGCAGTTTTGCTATAATAAAATATAGAAACGTATCGCAAGTTGCACAAAGAGGGAATTCGACCTTTTTTTGTGTTTGTGCCCTATGTATTTTTGATTCGGGAGGATATGACTCGTATGGCAACCAAAGAAGAGATCCTTGCACTGTACGAAGAAGTGGCAGCACAGGAAGAACAGCTTTGCTACAGCGCTTTCTCCAAGCAGGATGCACTGACCCTTGGCCTTCGTCTTGTCAAGGAAGCACGCGCCCGTCAGGCAGACCTGGCAATTGAGATCGGTGTCAACGGCGTTGTATGGTTCAGCGCACTTGTTGGCAACGCCAATGCAGACAACCAGCGCTGGATGGCAAGAAAGCGCCGTGTGGTCGAAATGAAGGAAATGAGCTCCTACCGCTATGGCCTGTACCTGCAGCTTCGCGACCAGACCATCGCAGATCAGGGTCTTGACCCTGTTCTCATGACCGACAAGGGCGGCGGTTTCCCCATCCGCCTTGCCGGTACCGGTGTCATCGGCTACGTCTGCGTATCCGGTCTTCCGCACACCGAGGACCATGCCATCATCTGCGATGCACTGAAAAACGTGCTGCATCTGGAGGAGGCATAAATGAATAAAAGGCACATCTGGGCGCGCGTTGTGCCGCTTGTGCTTTTGTGCGTCCTTGTACTTTCTCCTCTTTGCGGCTGTGCAACGCAGCAAATGATGGCAGATGCTTTGGCGCAGGATATTGATGCCTTCATTGCGCAAAGGGAAGTTCCTTTGCCGCAGGGGCAGGAATCTTTCGGCGCTGACCTTCCCAGGGGACCTTATTTTGAATTGTACGAAGATGACTTCCATGGTGATGTCAGCTTCCTTGACATGGAATATGAACGTCCCGACCTGCAAGAGCTGGAGTCACAGATCGATAAGCTTTTCACCGTGGGTGAAACGGGGGATGCGGCTTCAGTCGTTGCACAGTGCGATGTGGTGGACGAACTTTGGACCCACGCCGTGACCTGCTACCGCATTGCGGATATCCATTACAATATGGATACCAATGACGAGTTCTATGAACAAGAGCAAAGCTTTTTGTACGAAGAGATCACCCGGATGGAAGTTAAGCTTTACGACGGCTACATGGTGCTCATCGAAGGCGGCTATAAAGAGGCTTTGATCGAAGACTGGGGCGAAGATGAAGTGCAGGCGACCATCGACTATGCGCAGCTTGTCACCCCCGAATCTGCACTGATCGATGCCCGCGACAACGAACTGCAGCAGGTCTATTATGATTTGATGGACAGCACGACCATCACATGGGAAGGCAGAACGCTGACGCTGGATGACATTCTGGAAGATGAAAAGATCGTCGGTGATGCTTACCAGCAGTGTATCGATCTTTACTGCAATGAACTTGCGGCCGGTTTTGAAGATGAGTTTATGGAAATGATCTCGATGCGAAACGATCAGGCGCGTACGTTGGGCTTTGAATCTTATGCCCATTACCGCAATGCTGTTTACGATCGGGATTACTCTCCTGAAGATGTGGCTGTGTTCCGTGAGGCGGTCAAGACTTACATCGTGCCGCTTTATTATGACCTGATCCTCAAATCCTATGGTTACGATGATAAAGAGGCATTGTTTGATGCTTCTTTTGAGCAAGAGGAACTGATGGATTGGACACGTCATACCCTTGGCGGTATCTCGGGCGAACTTGTACAGGCATTTGACTATATGCTGGAATTTGACCTGTATGATATCGATGATTCCGACGGCAAGATCGATGGTGCTTACACCACCTACATCGACGAGTATGAAGCACCGTTCTACCTTGGTTGCTTCAACGGCGATTACTATGCGGTCAATGAGATCACCCATGAGTTTGGTCACTATGCAAGCTACTTCCACAATCCCGGCGAAGGCCCCCTTGATCTGGCGGAGATCGATTCGCAGGGTCTGCAGCTTTTGATGATTCGTGGGTTTGACCAGATCTATGGCGATGACGTGGCAGGCGATGCGGCGACGGACGTATTGCTTGATATGATGTATTCACTGATCACGGGATGCCTGTATGATGAGTTCCAGGAAGCGGTCTATACGCAGGAGCTTTCCATGGACGAGATCGGCGCATTGCATGCGCAGCTTTATGAAGATTACGGTCTTGCGGATCTGTACTATTACTCACAGCATTCCTGGCTGCTTGTACATCATAACATCACCTCGCCTTATTACTACATCAGCTATGCAACCAGCGCCGTGCCCGCTTTGGAAATCTGGCAGGTAGCGCAGGAAGATTACGACGAGGGCGTGGAACTTTACCTGTCCCTGTACGAGCGTGACCATTACGACGATTTTACCGAAGTGCTGGAGGATCTTGGGTTCTCCGACCCGCTGGCACCTGAAACCATCCAATCCCTTGCAGGCAGCCTGCAGCAGGGCGTCGATGCCTATTTGACACAGGATTGGGATGCCGTAACAGCTGATGCGGCGTAAAGATACTGAAGAAGCAAAAAATTACTTCAAGAAAAAGGAGTGATTCCCAATGGGTAAAAATGTTTTGATCTGTCATGGCGGCGGTCCCACCGCGGTGCTCAATGCCTCCTTGTACGGCGCACTGCGCGAGGCAATGATGACCCCCGGTGTGGATCATATCTACGGCGCCATCGGCGGTACCGGCGGCCTTGTGATGGACGAGCCCAAGCTCTACGACCTTCGCCGTCTTGAAAAAAAGCAGATCGATCTTCTGCCTTACACCCCTTCCACCGTCATCGGTTCCGGCCGACTTTTGATGAACGAGGAATATTTCCAGCGTATCTGCAATGTGATCCGTGAAAACAACATCGGTTATGTCATCATGAACGGCGGCAACGGCACCATGCGCATGGTGGCGGAACTTTCCCGCCGTCTGGAAGGTGACGGTGTCCGCGTGATGGGCATCCCCAAGACCGTGGATAACGACCTGTTCGGCACCGACCATACTCCCGGCTTTGCATCCTGCGCATCCCTTGCGGCAATTCTGACCCAGGGCATCAGCATGGACACCCGTTCCGGACCCCTGCACGTCATGGTCGTGGAGGTCATGGGCCGCGATGCAGGCTGGCTTACCGCATCCACTGCCATGGCACGCAACATGCCCGGCGCAGGTCCGCACCTGATCTACACCCCTGAAAATCCCGTCAGCGTGGAAAAGATGATGAGCGATATCGACAACAAGCTTTGCGGCCGTCCCGGCGGCATCGTGGTTGCAGTGGGTGAGGGCATCAAAAACGAAAAAGGCGAACCCTTCTGTCCGCCCATCGAGACCCCCAACGGCGACGTGCTCTACGGCGGCATGGCAAACCATGTGGCATCGTTGATCGTACAGAACCTGCACATTCAGGGTCGTCCCGAGCGCATCGGCATGATGGCACGCGCAGACTACCGCGCAAGCGCACTGGATCGGGCAGAAGCCATCGATATGGGTCGCCTTGCAATGCTTTGCGCAGCCAAGGGTCACACCGGCATGGTAGTCGGCTGGGATCGTGTCAGCAACAATCCCTATAAAGTCGAACCCATCCTGACCCCTGCAGCTTCCGTGGCAGGCAGAAACAAGACGATCCCTGCCGATTGGTTCAACGATGAAAAGAACGATGTCAATGAGAAGTTCTTTGATTACATGCGCCCGCTGATGGACATGCTGCCGCCCCAGATGGCACGTCCGCTGACCCCCGAAGTGGTGGGCGAACCCGAATTCATCATTCCCGGCAGATAATTCAACAAAAATATAAAAACATTTGGAGGACTTATGAGACAGATCTTTGTCAATCTCAAGCGCTTTGATGTGCCCGTATCCATGGGCGGCATCTGCCCCAAGGAAGACACCACCGCATGGTGCCGTGACGTCATCGATGCTGCTGTGGAAGCAGGTCTGGGTCGTCTGGAAGGCATCGGCGTGACTTTCTTCTTCCCCGAGGCATTGGTCCCTGTGGCTGTTGCACAGCGCGCAAAGTATTCCTGCGATGCAGTGCGCTCCCTGACCCTTGGCTGCCAGAGCGTGTACCGTCAGGATGTAAAAGCAGGCGGCAACTTCGGCGCATTCACCACCAACCTGCCTGCAGCTGCTGCAAAGGCACTGGGCTGTGAGTGGGCGCTGATCGCACACAGCGAGGAACGCCGCGACAAGCACGATTTCCTCACCATGTACGATCCTGCCATCGCTACCGACGCAGAAGCTGCAAAGCGTGCATACGCTGCTGCAGATAAGGTCTTCGGCGATGAAATCGCATGCGCACTTTCCCGCGGCATGGACGTTGTCCTTTGCGTGGGTGAGACCGCAGAAGAACGCGGCGATGGCTCCTTTGAAGAGCAGAAGCCCCGCATCATCGAAGTGCTCCGCCGTCAGCTGGAAGGCGCTTTGGCAAATGCAAAAGAGCTTCTGGAAGGCCGTCAGCTTTGGATTGGCTACGAACCCGTTTGGGCCATCGGCCCCGGCAAAACGCCTCCGGGTGCAGACTACATCGCATTTGTTTCCGCTGCCATCAAACAGATCCTCATGGATGTTCTGGGTTACGATGTACCCGTGGTCTACGGCGGCGGTCTGAAGAAGGAAAATGCTGCTTCCATCGCAGCCATCGATACTATCGGCGGCGGCCTTGTGGCACTGACTAAGTTCACCCAGCCTGTGGCATTTGAACCTGCAGGTCTGAAGGAAATCATTGACGAGTACATGAAGTAAGGAGAAAAGCAAAATGAAAGTTGATCTTGAATATGGCCATGGCCTGATGACCGTGGAACTGCCCGACGCAAATACCGACGTATTTATTCCCGGTGAGACCGTACCGGATCCCGAGTGCCTGCCCCAGGATTGGGACAGCCTCTATGCTGCCACCCTTGAAAGCATCCGTAACCCCTACGGTATGCCTGCACTGAAAGACCTTGCAGCACCCGGCAAGACCGTCGTCTTCGTCATCCCCGATATCGTAAAGGGCGGCTGCCAGCCCACTGCACACCGCCGTGTGGCGATCACCGCTTGCCTTGATGAGCTTTATGCAGGCGGCGTGGAAAAGAAAGACGTTCTGTTTATGTTCTCCAACGGTCTGCATCCCCGTGCAACCGTGCCCGAGATGAAGCAGATCCTGGGCGATGATCTGTTCAACGAGTTCTATTACACCAACCAGATCACCTCCCACGACTCCGAAGACCCCGAGCACATGGTGGACCTTGGTCTGACCGACCGCGGCGACCCCGTGCTGATGAACAAGTACGTCTTTGAGTGCGACATCCCGATCCTCATCGGTCACACCCAGGGCAACCCCTACGGCGGTTACTCCGGCGGCTACAAGCATTGCGCAACCGGCATCACCCACTGGCGCTCCATCGCATCCCACCACGTACCCAAGGTCATGCATCGTGATGACTTCACCCCCGTCTCCGGCAAGAGCCTGATGCGCACCAAGTTTGACGAGATCGGTCAGCACATGGAAAAGCACATGGGTCATCCCTTCTTCTGCTGTGACGCAGTGCTGGATACCAAGTCCCGTCAGATCGCCATCTTCTCCGGCTATGCAAAGGTGATGCAGCCCCTGAGCTGGGAAGTTGCTGACAAGCGTACTTACGTTCCCTTCGCAGAGGAAAAGTACGACGTCATGATCTTCGGTATGCCCCAGGATTTCCACTATGGCGCAGGCATGGGCACCAACCCCATCCAGATGATGCAGGCTCTCTCTGCACAGGTCATCCGTCATAAGCGCGTCATGAAGGACAACTGCGTTATCATCGCACCTTCCATCTGCAACGGCTACTTCCACGACGAGCGCTGGCCCTACCTGCGCGAGGTCTATGAGCTGTTCCAGCATGACCATATGAACATCCTGCCCGATATGGACCGCTACGGCGAGTACTTTGCAACCAATGAGGAGTACATCCGCAAGTATCGTTTCTGCAACGCATTCCATCCCTTCCATGGCTTCTCCATGATGAGCTGCGGTCACATTGCAGAGATGAACACCTCCGCGATCTATATCGTCGGCGCACAGGAGCCCGGTATTGCACGCGGCATGGGTCTGAAGACCCGCGCGACCGTCGAGGAAGCACTGCAGGATGCAATGAAGAAATTCGTCGGTCCCAACCCCCGCATCCTTGCTCTGCCCAAGGCATTCAAGTGCTCTTCCGTGCATCTGATGCTCAAGGACGAGGTATACGAAGGCTAATAAAATATTGAATAACTGATAAAATCCGCGGCAGATGAGTTGATTCTTTTCTGCCGCGGACTTATAATGAAATCATAATTGTATACAATTTATACAGGAGGATGTATTCATGAATTTCCAGTTCTGTCTGCCTACCCGCGTTGTATGCGGTCCCGACAACATCAACCAGCTTGACGAGCTGTTCCCCGCAGGTCCCATTGTGATCGTCGCTGACCCCATCATGGGCAAAATCGGCG
>JAGBGW010000064.1 GCA_017935825.1 Clostridia bacterium | reverse complement strand
GATTCATTCTCTGTAGCAGGCTTGGCACCGCGCACTTCCGTCTCGCCATCGTGGTTCGTTTTATCTGCCTGACCATAGCTTGCGCCGCAGGTTTCGCATTCCGCCTGTTCATGGCAATTTGCCTCGCCGCCTGCATGCTTACCTTCTTCGGTGATATCACCGCAAGAGCATTCCTTCCAATGGGAAGTCTCATCATTTTCCCAATCGCCATAGTCATGGTGGTGCAGCTTGGGGATGACCTCACCCTTTTCGATCATCTCATCACAGCCGAGGCAGTAAGTATCGCCGGTGTAGCCTTCTTCTTCCGTGGTAGCAGGCTTGGCACCACGTACTTCCGTCTCGCCATCGTGGTTCGTTTTATCTGCCTGTCCATAGCTTGCACCGCAGATTTCGCATTCCGCCTGTTCATGGCAATTGGCCTCGCCGCCTGCATGCTTACCTTCTTCGGTGATATCGCCGCAAGAGCATTCCTTCCAGTGGGAAGTCTCATCATTTTCCCAATCGCCATAGTCATGCTCATGACGGACAACAGTCAGTTTATAGGCAAAGAAATTTTGTGTATTGGAGTTTTTCGGCGTAACCACGATGAAATCAAAGATAACTTCATCACCGTTTTCCAGATACAGCGTATAACCATGGTCGGGGATTTCGGGACCATCGTAGGCTTTTACCGCATCCACCAGCGCATATGCCTGCTGATCGTTAAAATTCAGATCGTCTGTCAGTTTCCAAATGGCAAACTGTACCGTTTCGGCATTGCGTATCACATAAGTATTGCCGGACTTCACAAAAACCGTGTCAAAGCAATGGACAAACATCGCCTTGAGCAAACCCGAGATATCTTCATGGGTCAGGTTGTTATCTGCAATGGACGTATTCTCTGCAACAATAAAGCCTTCACCATTTCGCGCTGAATCTTTATGGTAGTCGATGCAGAAGCCACGATATCCATTGGAAAACAGGATATTCTGGTATCCCGCTTGCCGTGTCGTCACGTACTCACCTGCTGCAAATGCCGTCACACCCGCTGCCACAAGCAGCAAAACAATAAGCAAAAAACAAATACTCTTTTTCATGTTGATTGAACCCGATTCTCTTTATTTTTGTACCGTTATCGTCAATACCATTTGCCGCAAATTCCCCACTCACGGCAATATGCGATTTTCCCTAAGTTTAAACCGCAAAAACATACTTCAACCAGTATAGTCCTCCCAAATTCAATTTACAACCCAATTTGTCGATTTTCTGTGAAAATGCATACAAAACAAGGTTTTTTTGTAAACAAAAAGCCGTCCGTATCGGACGGCTTTATATTACAAATCAGATTTTGTCAACCAGTCCCTGCAGATCCTGCAGCTGCTTTGCACCGGGTGCAAAAATTTTTCGTGCCAGATTCAGCAGGTATGCGGCAAGTTCCTGTGCCTCCGCCTTCCTGTTCAAATACATCAGGCACTGCAAGCGAAGTAAAAGATGGTCATAGCGGGAGGAATGGACTTCCTTATAAAACTGTGCATAGATCCCCACCGCCTTGTCCGACAATGCCAAGGCTTCCTCGTAGCGCTCCATGCCAAAGAGAATTTTCACCTTTCGGGTCATGGCATGCAGGGTGTCGGAATCGTTTTCACCAAACAACGGGAACAAAATGGCGTAAGCGTCATCGTTTAGCTTCTGCGCCTCTTCATATCGTTTTTGGGCAATGCACACGTCTGCCAGCTGCATATAACCGCCCGCCACCTTGGGATACTGGGGATGCCCCTGGGGAATCCATCGTACATTTTCCTCCACCGCTGTCTGTGCATACGTACGGGCTTTGTCAAAATAGCTTACATCCCCCGTGGCTTCACCGGTAAGGATCTGCACTTTTGCAAAATTGACAAGGGTATGTCCATAGGTAGCATGGTCTACCACGCCATCCAATTCAATATTTCCGAAAATCTCTGCCGCCAGTTCCAGCCATTTGGTCGCATGGGTAAGCGCATCCTCCATCCAAAGGTTAAACGCATACACCCAGCCGGCTTTGAATGCTGCTCTGCCGCAATCAAAGGAATATTTGCCCGACGCGCCCTCATAATAGGCATAAATGCGGCGGGCAAGATCCGCTGCTTCAAAGGGTTTGACGGTAAAGCTGTAGAGCGTTTCTACTGTTTTATACAGCGCAACGGTCTTTTCGTTGATATGCGGAAATGCTTCCATGATGCCAGAAGCGATACCTGCGTACTTTTCCTTGTCTGCCAGGGTAAAATGCCACGCACGAATCTCATCGATGGTCTCCAGAAAACGTGCCACAAAATCCGCGCAGTTTTCATCCGTCACAGGCAGCTCGTGTTTGACGACCTGACCAATGATGGGGTGCAGGCAAATGCCATCAGTATTTCGAGTGATCCAGCTGCGGTTTTCCAGCTCTTTGAGCACTTTCAAAGAATCCAGTTTTGCCCAGATCTTGAAATCCCGCACCGGCACGCCGCTCAGCGGCATCAGCGACAGGTATTGCAGAACCTTTTTCTCCTGTTCATTCAGTTCAAATACTTTAAACATGCGAAGCAGGTTTTTGTAGGCGCTCTGCGTTCTGCTGCCGGCATCATGCACGGCTTCATTCAGAGACAGGATGCCCTCTTTTTGCAGCGCTTGGATCATTTCACCTGCGCTCTGACCGCTGTTTTCCATATGCTGGGCAAGCAGTTCGATGGTATACGTATGCCGATTGACAAGCTCAATCAACTCCACCAGGTCAGGATCGTCTTCTTCCACCTCGTACCCCTGGTAATTTTGCATGAACACGCTGATCAGATTTTCGATGGAATCGATGGGCCCGACTTTGATACATGGGTAGGTACGGGAATAGTCACTGCGTGTGGTGATCAAAAGACGGTACTTGCCTTCCAACAGCTGCGGCAATGCTTCGTCATACTCCACGTCAAAATTGTCGATGATGATCAGCGTCCGTTCATCGCAAAGCTTTTGGATCTTCTGCAGTTTTCTTTGGAAAAACGCATGGTCATCTTCCATCGTACCATCGGAACACACAAGACGCGGCAATTCTGGTTCCAGCTCAAATGGCTTTTCACCGCAAATCAGCGAAGTCAATGCATTCTCATAGGTGGCAAAGATGATGGTATCATAATTTGCTTTGTAGCGCTTTGCGTACTGTTTGGCGATCTGCGTTTTACCGATACCGCCGATACCTTGCACAAATACGACCCGTTCACCGCCCAAAAACTTTGCATGCAGTTCTTCCAGCACATCGTCTCGTCCGCAGAAAATGCTCTTGGGGATCACCGATGGTGTGGATACCAGATGCATGGATGCAGCATCGGGTACAGCATCGCTGGGCAGGGGTTTCCCGATGGCTTTGGAGATCGCTTTTGCAAGCTCATAAATACGCTGTTCTTTAGTGGGAACGGTGGCATCGATATATTCCACGCCATACAGGTCATAGCGAAGATCACCCTGGGGCTGTGCCTGGTCGATTTTAAAGGGAATGATAATTTTATCCGCATCAAAAGCAATGCCGATCTCTTTTGGGATTTCCTTTGATGTCAGAGCATTTTCACTCTGCAAAAACACGACCACCCGTGCCTCGTCAATGGCCTGGGGGATCAATGCCTTATAGCGTCTGCCGCCTTCCACCTGCCGCGTACAGATCCAGCAGGAAAAGCCGTATTTTGACGTCAGGGTATTGACGATTTCCTCCGCCATTTGCTGATCGGCAAAGGAAAAGCTGATAAAAATGTCATGGGAATATTGTTCGCTCATATGGATTCTCCGCTCACGATTTCTGGTCAGAAGCATTTGTTGTTTTTATCATAACAAATGCATCGTCATTTGCAACATCCGGTCATGCATTTTTCTTCATTTTTATAAATCAAGCTACCTGTTGACGGTTAAATATGGTAATATAAAAGCAGCAAAACAGCCTTACATATTCTTTTTGGAGGTATTTTTATGAGAGTAAGTGATGTGGAAGCTCTGAAAAACTGGCTCGATCGCATCGGCAGTCTGCCCAGCTATCAGGAAGACCTGATCGACAACGCGATCTGGAATCTGGAACATGGCAACGATTACCGCGCCGAGGACAGTCTCAAAACCATGGCACGTAACTACCGCAACGACGGCGATTCCAATGCCGAAGCAGCCGTTGAGCGCCTGCTGTAATCTTAAATCATGCAAAAAGCCCGTACTGAAAATTTCAGTACGAGCTTTTGTTGTATGTTGATGAATGCCCATCTACAGAATCATTGATGCGACTTTCCGTTGCTGCGCTGTGTCTTTCTCCAGTAGGCTTGTCCCAAGCACTGTATCAAAACCGCCGTCCGCTTAAATAACGGCATAAATTGATTTTCTTGTGGTTCAGTCATTTGCAGCTGGATCTTAAAATCCAGGAAAAATCGCCGGCCCAGTTCCATTGCTTTTTCCAGTTTTTGATGATCTTCTTCACAAAGCGTTGAAGAGATTGTTCCTTGGAACGCATCCTGCACCGCATAAGATGCCAATAGCTTCGTGGAATAATCTTTCTGTGCCGCTGTATTGTTCGCTTCGCATTCCATTGCTTTTGCAAACAAGTAACCCAGGATATTCATCAGTGCCTTTTCAGCATCTTCCTGCGGTTCAGCTTGCAGCGCATCCAGCATATTTTGTACATTCTCTTCCAGTTGCACATGCGTAGTAGTCATTTCTTCTGCAAATACACTTTCTTCATCTTCGTCAATCATCCCATATAGTTTTGCCCGAAGAACAATGGCATCTTCAATACTGTTGGGGAATTCATAGTCATCCAGCACAGAAGCCTGCCTCGGTTTGTCTACCTGAAACCGATACCGTGTATCTGTACAGACTTTGATTTTTGTAACCATGCCTTCTTCATTAACCGTTAAAAAAACAATAGATTCATATCCGTCTTCATCCTCAGATTTCAGCACGATACAACGCGTCCCAACGGGATACTCCAAACAAACATCCTCTGTTTGTGTAATTGTTGCATAATACGCTTCATACGATTTATCCCTGTGTTCATGCACAAACATAAACCGATCCACGATTGCTTGCACACCTGTATAGGTTTGCTGATAACTGTCGGTTTCGTATATGGCATCTGCAATCAATATACTGATCATCCTTTCAGCATCACCTTCCGTTATTACGCTTGCAATCAATCTTAAATTATGATCGAAATCTTTTACGATGCCATTTTCATAGTCACCAATTGCAACATCTGCTGACAAAACACATACGCCTGTAATAACAGAACCCACTTTGATGTTTTTGCGTTGTTCTTCCGGCACTTGTTCCAGCGTATGATCAAATTCAAGTTCTCCAAACTGTGTATCCACAAAACAGCGAATAAACGTTTTTAGCTGCTCATCCCCCATTTCAAAAATCCCATGACGCAAGCTCTTCACAACTGCCGCAAAGTGTACATAGTGATCCGACGGATACTCTTTTCCTTGTTCATATTGTTCCGGCGCATGGTTCTTTAAAAATTCAAACGCATTTAATGTACCAAGTTTCAAGCCCCACCGATCTCCATTTTCATCCCTTGGCAGCGATTGTTCGTACGCATCTTCATCTGCGTGATATTCCAATGCCAACGGTATTGCCACAACCTGCATTTTAATTTCATCATCCGGTATATAGCTTGGAAGCACATCAGCTGTGATCACCTCAATCGGTACCATACCTGTCTGCGTTTTTGCATCACAAAACATTGCAACCCGTTCCATGTTTGACGTATTCTTTGGCGTAATATCGATTCCGATTGGAGACATGTTCCATATACATTTGTTACCACAGTGCGTATGAAAGCTTGCCGCAAACAAGTTCCCATCTCCATCCTTTTCTACCCCTTCCCAAAACTCCACACCACCCATTGGCAGGAAAAAATATGGTGTGCCATGATAACCAATCAAAGGTTTTCCGGCACGCGTTGTAAGATGCATCAGTTCCTCAAAATGTTCCTGTTCATCGGCAAACAGATTTAAACCATAGTTTTCAAATGCAAGTGCCATTATTGTTTTTCTCCTTTTTCAGATTCTATAGTGCAGATTTTGAGCCTGTTTTTTGGTAAATGTCATATACAACACCTTGCTGCCATTAAAACAAGGTGTTTGTTCAGCAGCAACTTCATCATCATGATCCTCATAATCGTCGTCATAATCATCATCTTCGTCATTCTCTTTGATTTTGATGCCGCTTGCAGGTACAATAACCTTTCCTTTTGTTATGTCATATTGCGCCATTGCTTTATCAAAATACGCATCAAGGACAAACTTCCCGTTATTATCGTAAAAACGAATGAACGTCATGCCTCCATCATAATCATAAAAATTTGTCGAAAACCTAAGATTATGTACATTCTTTCCGTTTTCAAAAACAAGATAGACTTTATACGTTTCATCCTCTGTCGTCATAATATTCAAATCTGCAATGGCATCTGCAAAACTGCATCCTTGATTCAGTTCATAAGCAATTGCCCGCAGGCAATCATAATTCAAACTGATTTTCCCTGAAAATTCTATAACGCGATCGATTTCATCATAATAAGACGGATTCAGTTTATCTTGCAAATACGCTCTAATGTCCTTCGATGAAGGATATTCAAATCTAAAATGATAATGAAATCTACCGGGACGATTTATAATAAAGCTGTTCAATCCATACAATTCATTGCATGTTACAAGGAATAGTTTTTTACCACCCGTCGTACCATCAAACAAACTAAGCAACGCAGCCTGATCATCTTTATCCCGTCCAGAACGATATGTCTTATCAAATTCATCAAACAGAATTACACATTGTTGGTCAATTGACTCAATAAAACGTGCAAT
>JAGBGW010000063.1 GCA_017935825.1 Clostridia bacterium | reverse complement strand
TTGCACGAACCGTGATGGTCTCAAGCATGGTGTACTGGGTGGTGATTTTTTTCGATTCGCCCACACCCAGAGTCACACCGCTTGCAATGGTACCAAGGGTGGGATCAGTGATGGAGATATCGGAAAGTGCGGTATTACCGGTATTTTCGATGGCGATGGTAAAGGTGACCACCTGATTTGCAGGAACGGGAGTGCCGCCGTTGGATGCAGAAAGCGTCAGCACCATGGAAGCTTTTGCCTCAGCCTTGTTGATGGTGACAGCCTGTGCTGCGGTGCTGCCCTTGGTACCGCTTGCGGTGGTACCTTCTGCCTGCAGGACTACGCGCCAGTTATTCTGTGCGCCTGCATTCAAATGACGGGAATCCGAAAGCGTGATCGTGGCGCTGTAGGAATAGGAACCGCCTGCTTCGATGGAAGCAACGCCCTGTCCAAGATCCACGTTGGAACCGGTGGTAACGTCGTAAAGTTTTACGTTATTGATGGTCTCGCTGGTATTGTTGGAAATGGTACCGGAGACGGTGATCACGTCTGCACTGATCAGTTCGGACGTGGAACATGCAACGCTCAGATCAAAACCCGAGATCGCGGGAGAACTCAGTGCTGCCTGTGCTTTGGGTGCAGGTGCTGCGGTGAACACCATCATCATCACAAGCACAAACGCAAGGAGCATCGATGTCAATTTTTTCCAAGTATTCTGCTTCATGTATTAAGCAACCTCCAGGGTCTGTTGGGTCATGATCATGCTTCGGGGGACAGGGATGCACCTTCTGCTGCATCGCCGCCTGCATCAGGCGTGGGGGTAGGCGCTTCGGGCGTGGGCGTGGGTGCTTCAGGCGTGGGCGTCGGCGTGCCCGGTGTCGGGTCAGCAGGTTCGGACGTGCCGGGCGTGGGCGTAGTCGGATCGGTGCCGGGTGAGGGCGTTACTTCGGGAGAAGTACCGGGCGTGGGCGACGGAGACAGCGAGGGCGACGGCGACGGCGTAGGCGTAGAAACTGCTGCAGGACGGGAGTTCTGCGTGGGACGTGCCTCTGCATTGACAACAAACTCAATGGTCTTGCTGTTATCCACAGTCCAGTTCTGGGTGTTGGCAACATCTGCCGTTTCATCCTGCGGTGCTGCCAGAGAAGATACGCGCACCTGATAATTGCCCACAGGGATCCATGCACCTGCAGAATCTTTACCGTCAAAATAGACGCGCATTTTGCCTTCGGAAAGCTGCATGCCTTCTTCCACAACGCAGAAGACGGAACCGTCTGCCTTGAGGATCTCTACACGCACAACAGCGTCTTTATCCACTTCAAAGTCGATCTGCAGACGCGCAGAACCAAAGGCGGGGGTAGCCGTATTGAGCACAAGGCTCAAAATCTCAGCAGCTTCCACGATCACAACGGGTTCTTCGCTTGGGATGATCTGTTCGGGTACAACTGCCGAAGGGGTGTTCTGTGCAGCAGCTTCCGCTGCACGTTCTGCCTTGATGCGGCTGGTGACAAAACCGCCGCAGGCAATCACCAGTGCCAATACACCTGCGATCACCGCATGCTTCATGACGGGACGCTGTTCTTCAAACGGCACATCATGGGATGCCGTTTCGTATACTTCCACGGATTCGTGCATATCCAAATCAAACAAATCGTCAGCGTTCTGCGGTGCACGGGGCGCGCGGGGTGCAGGCATTTGCTGCTGCGGTGCACGGGATGCAGGTATTTGCTGCTGCGGTGCAGCAGGACGTGCGGGCTGTGCAGGTCGATACTGCGGCTGTGCCTGACGCATCTGCTGTGCAAAGTGTGCATGTGCATCCTGTCCATAAGAATATGCACCCGGCTGTGCCGCATTGCGCTGTGCATTTTGATGATCTATCGTTTGATATCGCATCCCCTGATTCTGTCTTCTGGGATCGTAGGGACGACCATATTCATTACCATTACCATTGCCTTGCATGGTGAAACTACAGCTCCTTAAAGCTTTTTATGGTATTATCCATACCTATTATTTATTATATCACATTTGTAGGTGTGCTTTCAACTTAACAATTTTACCACAAATCAGTAGCAAATTGTTAACAATTAAAGAAAAAACTCCGCAAAATGCGGAGTTTTTTCAAAACTTTTATTCGATTGTAATACGCTTACTTGCCCATCACGCGAAGGCAGGCTGCCTTGATGTGATCGGGGGTCATTTCAAGTTCCTCGGAGATGTCTGCGATGAAGCCGACAACGCCATAGCGATCGCGGATACCGATGCGCTCAAAACGGGTTGCGATGCCCTCTTCTGCGATGACTTCTGCAACTGCGCTGCCAAGACCGCCGACGATGGTTGCGTTCTCTGCAGTGACAACGGGACCCATCTTTGCAGCTTCGATGACTGCTTCGCGGTCAAGGGGCTTGATGGTGTGCATGTCAAGAACCTTGACGGAAATGCCTTCCTTGGCAAGCTCTTCCGCAACGTCCATGGACCATGCGACCATGATGCCGTTTGCGATGATGGTCATGTCAGTACCCTCAGTGACCACGTTTGCCTTGCCGATTTCAAAGGTTGCGTTCTCGTCATAGACCTTACGGGGCAGCTTTCTTGCCATACGAAGGTAGCAGGAGCGGTCATCCTTCAAAAGCTGACGGGAAAGGTTTGCAAGTGCGGTGTTGTCGATGGCATCCACGATGACCATGCCGGGGACTGCGCGCATGATGGCCACGTCCTCGATGGAAAGGTGGGTGCCGCCGTTGAGTTCGGAGTAGATACCGGGGTCGGTGCCGACAAGCTTGACCTTCAGACCGGAATACTGGATGGAGATGACCACCTGGTCGTAGCAGCGGCGGGTGATGAAGGGAGTCAGGGAGTGGACCACGGGGGTCATGCCTGCCTCGGACATACCTGCTGCGATGCCGATGGAGTTTGCCTCTGCAATGCCAGCCTCGATGAAACGGTCGGGGTAAGCTTCGCCGAAGCGGTTGGTGAAGGTGAAGCGAAGGTCGTTTTCGATGGCGACCAGATCCACGCCCTCTTTGACAAGTTCGATCATGGTATCGGCAAGTACTTCGCCGCCAAGTCTGGTTTCAAATTCTTTTGCCATAATTATATTCTCCTTATGCGACTGGAAGTGCTTTTAGCAGGTCTTGTCGATATGCTCGCAGCTTGCAAGGTATTCCTCGTGGGTGATCGTCATGCTGTGTACACGGCGCTCGTTCTCAGCGGTAACAAAACCCTTGCCCTTGATGGTGTTGCATACGATGCACACGGGCTTTCTGATGGCCTTAGCCTGAATGATCGCTTCACGGATGGCGTCAACGTCGTGACCTGCAACGTTGTCGATGACCTCAAAGCCGAATGCCTTGAAGATCTCAGCAGGGTTGCCGTAGTTCAAAGTCTGCTGTACGGTGCCGCCGATCTGATAGTGGTTCTTGTCCACGAAGCAGATGAAGTTATCAAGCTGCTTTGCGCCTGCAAACATGGCTGCTTCCCAAACCTGACCTTCTTCGATCTCGCCGTCGCCGACGATTGCGTATACGGTGGAAGGACGGCCCTGGATCTTAGCTGCCATAGCCTGACCGACTGCAGCGGAGATACCCTGACCAAGAGAACCGCAGGTCATGTCGATACCGGGGGTACGGATGCGGTCGCAGTGGCTGGGCAGGTTGGTCTTGGGACGGTTGAGGGTGAAGAGCATTTCCTTGGGGAAGAAGCCCTTGCGAGCCAGTGCTGCGTAAAGGCCGGGGCCTGCATGACCCTTGGAGAGGATCAGACGGTCACGATCGGGCCAATGGGGATCTTCCACACGGACGTTCATCTGGTCAAAGTACAGAACCGTCAGAATGTCGATGATGGACATGCTGCCGCCGATATGGGTGCCGAATTTGCCTTCGCTCAGGTTTGCCAGCATTTCCAGCGTCCACTTGCGGATCTCGTTTGCCGTGGCTTTGAGCTCACTGCGCTTTTTTTCGTCAAGCATGGGATAAGCCTCCTTAAGATAGTGAGAATCTTCTCTTAATTTATATTGTAAAAGTAACCTATTGGAATGTCAAACCGTATACACAAACTTGTTGTATTGTATGCAGGGCAAATGGTGGAATCCATCGCTGCAGGGCGGTCGAGGTCGCCCGCCCCTACGATGACGTTGGATATACACCATACCCTTGTAGGGTCGAGGCCATGCCTCGACCGAAAACGCCTGAGCGAAATCAAACGTTTGCGGAACGGGCATGGCCCGTTCCCTACAGG
>JAGBGW010000062.1 GCA_017935825.1 Clostridia bacterium | reverse complement strand
CATGGTATCGATGGAGGAAATAATGCTCATCAGCGCACCTTCCAACGCTGCAGGCCATGCGATTTGGATGTTTCGTTTATACAGTTCTTTGATTGTGGGCTCTTCCCTTTCGAGCTTTACGTCGCTGATGCTAAAATAACGAGAAACCAATTGCATGCTGTTGCCTTTCAATTAAACGCACAAAATATCTGTTAAATAAAGTATAAACCCTTTGTTTTTACTTGGCAAGGCATTCAGATGATATGTTTTGCACGCATTAACATGCGAAGATTTGTGTCGTTATGCTCGGTATGACGGGAAAAATCCACAATAAGTGCCTCGATTTTTGCATCGTCGAGCGATGTTTTTTGTGCATAATGATCGCACAGAATGAGGAAGAACATCATGCACCAATGCAGACAAAGCTTGATACGGGATGTATAGTCACCGTCGTCCACTGCCTCGAGCACATAGCGATCGAGCGTGTACACAAGCAGGTTTTCCATGAGAATTTCGTGCTTTTCCGCCGCAACTTCCGCCTGCTCAAGTGCTGATTGAAGTCGATCGTGGTTTTTAAGAAGACGAAAATAACATTTCAAATCCTTATCGTTATAGCGCATACGAAGGAATGCGCGTACAAGCTTTGTAAAACGCTTTTCAATTGAAATATCATTGATATCAATTTCTACTTCCCGAAGCATTGTTTCCACACGCTTGGAAAGCGAGTATGATTCATCCCGCACAATACGAATGCAATCATCACGCAACGCGGTCAGCTTTTTGTAAAGTGCCGGATCGATGGAATTCATCTGCGGCGGTTCGTTCGTTTTGGCTGTTACAAAGGACATTTTACGGCAAGCAATCAATTGCTGTGCCGCACGGGGACAGGATACACTAAGGCTGATATATTGATCATTGCCAAAGGTACTGATTTTTCTTGGATAGGTGCGGCAGACAAAGCTTAAATCTTCCTGGTTGCCGGCCGCAATAATCATGCTGCACAGTCCATTTTCAAGCAAAAAGGGGCATCTGCCGTCTTTGTTTTTGAAGGTACCGCCTTTCAAAACGCTTCTTGCATGTTCCCCGATGGCGCCTTCCAGACTTTGATAATGGGCGCGCGTCGCTCTGTCGATGGGAATATTCCAGTTTGCACAGCAGGTTTTGGGGCACTCCCCTGCCAGACATTCAAAATCCTTGTAATAATCTGTAGTTCTTACAATCATCGTATTTCTCCAAAAGAAAAACCCCATATGGGGTCTTTCTGATCGTTTTTTACTCTGTAGTGCTTTCTTCCTGTAAAGCAATCGCTGCAGTATCCAGTGAAATCAACTGATATCCCAAATGGGAAGCTTCCATCTGTCGCAAGGTCGCACTGCCGCTGCCACTGAGCTGCATAGAAGATCCGCCTTCTTCTTCCACTTAAGTGTAAACTTCAAAACTTACCGTTACAGTCTGTGCAGAAGCATCCTGTATGAGTTCTGTTACAACCGCCACGCGGGAACCGTTTTCATCCCACAGTGGAGAAACATAGTAGTTTCCACTGTGATATACGGCATTTGCATAGTCGTTGGATGCAGGAACGCTTGTGTTAAAATACTGCAAAAGAATGTCATCCATCTGAAGCTGAGAGATACAGTAGCAGCCTTCTGTCTGCATTGAAGAGATCAAGTCGGCATTTGACATTCCGGCAAGTGCTTCGGCAGGCAAGGATATCTTCTCCTGCTGCAGCTGCGGATAGATGTCTGCATGCGCATAGGCATAACCAAGCGCAAAATCGATCATCTGTGCATAGGATGGCGATGCCTCCTGATAAGAAGACAGACCATATGCAATCAACTCATTGACAAACGTCTGTGCATTTTCCTGTTCCGATACCGTTGCAGAACTGTCTTCAATTAAAACACCCTCTTCAAGTTGTTCGCTTGGTATGGGCGTAGATACAGGTGACGGTGTGGCGACATACACGCTGGATGCTTGCTGTGTTTCATCCACGATCTGTACACTGTTTTCAATGCGAACGTTGCTCTTGATCAGATCAATCACGGAAGATAAACCACCGCCGATGGAAAGAATCAATGCAATTATAATTGCTAATACAAAAACCAGAAGCGCGGAAATCATCACAGGTTTTCTGGATGCACGTCTGCCTGCAGTCAGAAGTTGTTCTTTGCTGTTATCTACGTCCTGATGCAGTTTGCGGGATTTTCTTACAGTTGTTTTTCTGTGTCGCGGTGCATGTTCGGGCAGGTCATCGCATTTACGAACGCTCAGAACCATTGCAGTGATATTATCTCTGCCGCCTGCATCAAGTGCGTTATTGATCAGGTTTTTGGTTGCCGTGGTGACAGTACGGGAAGATAAAACCGTATCCTGAATTTGCGCATCGGTGAGCATGTCAGTCAGGCCGTCGCTGCAAAGAATGAGCCTGTCCCCTGCCTTCGGCTGATAGGGTGTATACTCGGGCGTAAAAATCAGCTCATCGTTTTGCATGCCCAGATATTTGTGAAGCATGTTGCGGTCGGGATGGTTTTTTGCCTCTTCTTCTGAAATCAACCCCATCTGTTGCAGACGATTGACTTCTGTATGGTCTGTGGTAAGACAGGTCAGCTGCTTATCCCGAAGCAGATATACGCGGCTGTCACCAAGGTGTGCGATCTCACAGCCGTTTTCGTGGAAACACACAAGCACCAGCGTGGTGCCCATGTGACCGCTTTGACCAAATTGCAGAATGCTTCTGTTGGTTTCGTCACAAAAAGCGTTGATACAGGTTTTAACGTCGGATTCGGAATTTAAGATATCGCTTAAGCGAAGAAGTCGTTCCGTCACATGATGGGATGCTTCCTCACCCTTTCGTTCGCCGCCCATGCCGTCACAAACCGCATAGATCTGGCGCTTGCCCGAGGAAATTTCCGCAAAGAAACCACCGGCATCCATCTGATCACGCTTCAGATAACTGCCGTTGAGATAAAAATTATCTTCGTTGTTTTTCCGGACTTTTCCGATATGATTTCGGACAGCCGCATCAATGGTGTAACGCATGGTTTCTCCTATGTCGGTGACGAATAAAAACTACAAATATTATACCGCGATTTATCGATTTTGCAAGTGAGCAAGGATATCCTGCGGTGTGGCGCAAAGCACATACAATCCATGGTGGTCTACGCGGATGAAGCCTTCATCCAAAGCATGCTGCATCAATTTTTCCAAAGGATCGTAATAGCCGCCTGTATTCAGGATAAAAATGGGTTTATCGTGACGACCAAGCTGGCGCAAAGTCAGCACTTCAAAGAATTCTTCAAAAGTACCCATGCCGCCGGGAGCCATGATAAAGGCATCGGAAAGATTTTCCATCAGTTCTTTACGTTCGCGCATGGTCTCCGTGAAGATGAATTCAGTACATTCTTTTAAAAGAACGCCCTCTGTATCAAAAAATCTGGGCGCTACGCCGATGACTTCTCCTTTTGAAGAAAGAAAACCTCTTGCAGTCTGCCCCATGATGCCCGTTGCACCACCGCCGTAGACAAGCGTATGACCTTGTGCACCCAAAAGTTTGCCAAGTTCAAACGCGGCAGATTTATAAATATCGTCAATATTGTCGCTGGCAGCGCCATATACACAAATTCGCATAAATATCCTCTGTTTTTGTTAGTTTTACTGTATACAGTATAACATAGAAAACATATTATTCAAAGTGCGAAAACTTACACTTTGTGTTATAATAGATATAACAAGTTTTCTTTTGTACGCAAAACAAAATAATGGAGGTATGTATTTATGGAACTTGGTGCTGATATCAAAAACCTTGGTTTTGGTCTGATGCGTCTGCCGATGTTGGAAAACGGCGAAGTGGACATCGATCAGATGTGCAAAATGGTGGATCGTTTTCTTGAAAAGGGTTTCACCTATTTTGACACGGCTTATGGTTATCTTGGCGGCAAAAGCGAGAAAGCAGCCAAGGTAGCACTGTTTGACCGCTATCCTCGCGAAAGCTTCCAGTTTGCAACGAAGATGCCTATCTGGGAAGCTGCAACTCCTGCTGATATGGAACGCATGCTGCAGGAATCCCTTGAGCGTACCGGTGCAGGCTACTTTGACTTCTATCTTCTGCATAACATCGCATCCTGCGGCAATCGACTGGAGCGAAGCAACGAGTTTGATTCCTGGAGCTGGATCAAGACCGTAAAAGAACGCGGTCTTGCTAAGCACATCGGTTTCTCCTTCCATGACACCGCAGCTGTACTGGATGAGCTTTTGACCAAGCATCCTTACATGGAATTTGTTCAGCTTCAGATCAACTATGCAGACTGGGATAACGCTGTCGTTCAGTCCCGTGCATGCTACGAAGTCGCAAGAAAACACGGCAAATCGGTTGTCATTATGGAACCCATCAAGGGCGGCTCCCTTGCAACCCCTCCGCCTGCTGTGGCAGAAGTCTTCAAGGAAGCGGATGCAAGCATTTCGCCTTCTGCATGGGCACTTCGTTTTGCAGCATCCCTGGATGGCCTGATCACGGTTTTGAGCGGTATGTCCACCATCGAACAGATGGAAGAAAACACTGAGATGATGGCAGAGTTTACCCCCATCACCGAGGATGAAAAGAAGGTTTACGAAAAAGCGGTTGCAAAGCTGAACGAAATCGGTCAGATCCCCTGCACCGCATGCCGCTACTGTGTTGCGGAATGCCCCAACCACTTTGAGATCCCCGAACACATCGCTTCTTTCAACAACTATAAGGTTTACGGCAATCTGGCTGCAAACAAAGGCCATTATAAGTGGGTCATCTCCAACACCGGCGACCCTGCACAGTGCCTGGAATGCGGTCTTTGTGAAGCTGTCTGCCCCCAGAAGCTGCCAATTATCGAGTCTTTGAAGCAGATCGTCGAGACCTTCGGCTAAAAATTGGAGTGATTCTTTGAAAAAGATTTTGATGTTCACCATGGCAAGCTGCCCGTACTGCCGTGCGGCGCATCGCTGGATGGAAGAGATTTTGCAGGAACATCCGCAGTATCGGGACATTCCCATCCAGATCATTGATGAAGTACAGCAGCCTGATATTGCCAACCGCTACGATTACTATTTCGTGCCCACCTATTATGTGGACGGTGTAAAAGTCCATGAAGGTGCCGCAACCAAAGAAATCGTACAGGGCGTATACGAAAAGGCAGCACAATAAGTCACAAAAGGCGTGTTTCTTATGGAGCACGCCTTTTTCTTATGTTAAAATGTAAGCATCCAAAGGAAATTTGAGGATGGTATATGGCAAATATTATTGAGATAAACGATCTTTCAATAGACGATTTGGCGGTTTATACCCGAATGACCGATGCACAGATGCGAAGCAAGCTGGAACCCGAAAAAGGGATTTTTATCGCAGAAAGTGTAAACGTGATTCAATATGCACTTGATGCAGGTTGTAAACCGATCTCTCTTTTAATGGAGAAAAAGCATATCGAGAACAAGGCAAAATCCATCATCGAACAATGCGGTGATGTCCCCGTGTACACAGCATCAAGTGAAGTTTTACAGCAGCTGACAGGCTTTGCACTGACACGCGGCATTCTTTGCGCCATGCATCGTCCTGCGCAAAAAACTTTGCAGGAGGCAATTGCGGATGCAAAGCGCGTGGCGGTGCTGGAAGGCATTGTAGATACCACCAATATG
>JAGBGW010000061.1 GCA_017935825.1 Clostridia bacterium | reverse complement strand
GTAATATGAGCATTGTCAAGCCTCGCTACATCCTGTTGCGGTATCCGGCATCTTCGTCGGCGACGAAGCGCCTTCCTTATCTGCCGACCGCTGCCACTCGCTTAGCTCGCTTCATCTGCCACCGGCAGCGCTCGCATCGCTCCCCTTTGGGCACGCTCGGTATCGGTACTACCTATCAAGCAAACCCCCGTGTGCATCAGCACACGGGGGTGTTTTGTTTTACTTAGCTGTTGAAGATATCCTCGTCCAGCTTGCCTTCGCTCTTGGCAACGGCAATAGAAGTGAGGGAGTCGCCAACACAGTTCAAAGAGGTGACCAGCATCTCGATGGGACGGTTGATCGCAAGGATGAGAGTGTAACCCATCATAACTGCATCACCGGTGATGCCTGCACCTGCAAGGATAGTGAACAGGATGACTGCGCCTGCACCGGGTGATGCGGGGGTACCAACGCTGGCGATCAGTGCAAGAACCATGATCAGAACAAGCTGACCGATGCCGATCTCATAGCCGCCCACTGCTGCAAGGAAGAGGGTTGCCACAACCTGCATGATCGCGGTGCCGTCCATGTTGATGGTCATACCAAAGGGCAGTACGAAGGATGCGATCTGGTTGTCAACGCCAAGTTCCTTGGTGTTGGTGTCAAGGTTGAGAGGCAGGGTTGCTGCACTGGAGCTGGTGGAGAAACCAAAGACGATGACCTTGAAGATTTTCTTTATATAGATGAAGGGGTTCTTCTTGGTAGTCAGTGCAACGATAAGAGGATAAACAATGAAAAGGTAGGCAAGAAGCAGCGCTACGGTGACGATCACATAAGCCATTGCGGAGCGCAGGTAGTGGATGCCGTAGGTTGCAAAGGTACGGGAAAGCAGCATGAAGATAGCGATGGGACCCACCTTGCTGACGACGAAGTTCAGGAACTTGACGATCACGTCGCTTGCTTCCTCACAGAAGCGATAGATAACAGAATCCTTACCCTTATCCTTGATGCCAAGGCCGATGACGATCGCAATGAAGATCACGCTCAGAACACCGGTGTTGACGCCGAAGGTTGCGATCATGTTGGAGGGGATGATGTTGAGGATGACGTTCAGGGGATTTGCGCCGGTGGAACCGGTGGAAGCTGCAACGTTTTCAACGGTGACACTGAAGACGCCTGCGCGGTAGAGACCAAGACCAACTGCGCCTGCAAGGACCAGTGCGATGATGCTGGTGCAAAGGAACCAGCCGATGGTCTTTACGGAAATACGGCCAAGGGTGGAAGCATCGGAGATCGCACCGATTGCCATAACGATGGAAGTGAAGACCATGGGGACGATGACAAGCTGCAGGGATTTGACAAACAGCTGACCGCCGATATAGAAAAGACCGATGGCGTTTTCTGCGCCTTCAGCAGTAATGTCCTGGAAGAAGATGCGGTTGATGGCAAGCCAAAGATTGGAATCTGCGCCCACGTTTTCGCGCAGGATCATCAGGCCGATACCTGCTGCAATACCTGCAACCATTGCGATGAGCATATGGGCTGCCAGGCGATTACTCTTGTTCTTCATGATATATAAGACCTCCAAATTTTAATGACGTTTTAACACATCGTTTCATTATATCAATTTCTATATACGGGTTCAAGAAATTAAACAAATATTATGGAAGAAAACGGCGAAAAACTTTGTTTTATGGTACACTGTAGGCAGGATAAAAAAGGAGGCATCCCCCATGCCGTTTACCGATGTAATCAAATCATATGTCAAAAGCAATACCGATGCGCTGATCGATCTTTTGACAGCACTTGCAAAGATCCCTGCGCCGTCCAACCATGAACAGCTGCGCGCTGCCTTCTGTAAAACATGGCTGGAAGCACAGGGCGCAGAGGGCGTATATATCGATGAAGCGCTGAACGTGGTCTTCCCCATGGACTGCGACGGTGATCGTCCCATTGCCGTATTTATGGCGCACAGCGATGTGGTGTTTCCCGATTTGGAAGAATTGCCCCTTCGTGTGGAAGAGGGAAAAATCTTCTGCCCCGGTGTGGGTGATGATACGGCAAATGCGGCGGCGCTTTTGATGAGCGTGAAGTTCCTTTTGGAAAACGATCTTCGTCCTAAAAATATGGGGGTGCTTTTTGTCATCAATTCGGGCGAAGAAGGTCTGGGCAATCTGAAAGGTGTGCGAAAGATCGTGGAAGATTTCGGCGATCGGATGGCGGAATTCTTCACCTTTGATGCATTCAACTGCCACGGTGTAGATCGTGCCGTGGGTTCACGCCGCTTTTTGATCGAAGCGACGACACAGGGCGGACATTCGTATAATGACTTTGGAAGAAAAAATGCCATTGCCGTGCTGGCGCAAATGATCACAAAGCTTTACGCCATTCCCCTGCCGCAAAAGGGCAAGACCACCTTCAACGTGGGTACCATCGAAGGCGGCACGTCGGTAAACACCATCGCGCAGAAGGCGCAGATGCTCTATGAATTCCGAAGTGATGAATTGTCCTCGCTTTTGCAGATGCAGGATGCATTTGATGCAGTTCTGGAAGACTGCAAACAAAGCGATGCGAAAATCACCTGCACGCTTGTGGGCGACCGTCCCTGTGCAAACGACGTGGATGAGGATAAAATGAATACACTGAAAGCCCGTGCCGAGGCGGCAAGCATCCGTCATTTTGGACAGAGTATCACCTATTCTTCCGGCTCCACGGACTGCAACATTCCCCTCTTTCACGGCATCCCTTCGCTTTGCGTGGGCTGCTGCTTTGGTGCAGGTGCCCATACGCATCAGGAGTATGTGGAAATCGACTCCCTGCCCAAGGGACTTGGCTTTTGCATGGAGTTGGTGTTGGCGCATTTTTGATTTTTCTTGTTTTCCTTTCATTCTCCCCTTCGCCTTTGCGGAGGGATTTTTTATGCTCAAAATTTAATTTTAATACAACAAAAAGTCCGAAAAACCGCGGTTTTCTTGACCTTTGTATACAAAAGCACTATAATGAGAACGTTATCTTAACGCTTCTTAACGCAGTGTAAAAAGTGCAGGATAATAAATGGAAGGATCGCCATGCTAATGGCAGGCGATTTGTTGAAGGAAGATGGTATTTTATGAAGATCGAACCTGCCGTAAAGAAGGAGACGGGGATCATCGCCTGTGGCGTGACGGTGATGTCCGCAGTGATGGTGGGCATTTTTGCTATTGCAGGCCATTTTGATATGACCGTGCTTTGGGGCGCGGTGTTGGGCACGGCACTTGCCATTGGCAACTTCTTTTTGATGGGGCTTGGCGTACAGGCCGCTGCAGACAAGATGAACGGCGTACAGATGCCGCCTTTGGACGAAGAGGACCAGGAAGAAGTGGCACGTCAGGAAGAAGAGGCAACGATGTTCTTTCAGGGTAAATCCGCCGTCCCCACCTCGCCTGAGGCACAGAGCGCAAAGCGCCTTGTGCAGCTGTCCTACCACGGACGCATGCTGCTTTGCATTTTAGTGCTGGTGCTTGCACTGGTGATTCCCGTATTCAACATCATGACGGCGGCAATTCCGCTTCTTTTCCCCCGACTGATCATCATGGGTCAGGGCGTTGTACAAAAAGTAAAGGAGGGCAAGTGATATGAGCAGGAAAACAGCAAAAGATCGTCTGGTCGATCTTGGGCTTATTTTGATGATGGTTTTGCCCTTTGTGCTTGCAATGATGCTTAAGATCCTGACCAAACCTTATGAGCAGGGCATCAGCGTGTCGGGTGCTCAAGTTTACTTTACCATCCCCATGCCGATCCAGGATCTGCCTATTACAGAATCGCAGGTGGTATCGCTTTGCGTTATCGTCTCGATCCTCGGTCTTTGCCTTTTCATGACCCGCAATCTGAAGGTCGTACCCCAGACCAAACGACAGATCATTGTTGAATTTATCGTGGAAAAAGCAACGAGCTTCGTAAACGGCAACATGGGCAAACGCTTTGCAGCATTTGGTCCCTTTGTGGCTGCGATCATGGCGCTTTCCGCCTTCTCCAGTCTTTCAAGCTTGCTGGGTCTTTATCCCCCCACGTCGGATATCAACATCGTGGCAGGCTGGGCGATTCTGGTATTCATCCTGATCACCTACTACAAGCTTCAGGGCGGTGTGTTGAACTACATCAAAGGCTTTGCAGAACCCTTTGCCCTGTTTGCGCCCTTCAACGTCATCAGCGAATTTGCAACGCCTGTGTCGATGGCATTCCGTCATTACGGAAACGTGCTGTCGGGTGTGGTCATTTCCACCCTGATCGCCGCAGGTCTGCAGGGACTTTCCCGTCTGGTACTTGGCTGGCTGCCGGGTGTGCTTGGCAACATCCCCTTCCTGCAGATCGGTCTTCCCGCAGTGCTTTCGCTGTACTTTGACCTGTTCAGCGGTCTACTGCAGGCATTCATCTTTGCAATGCTGACCATGCTGTACATTTCCACCGGTGCACCGGAGGAAGAAGCTTAACCTACGGAAAAAAGCGGGAACATTCCCCTTTTTCATAAACACAAACTCCATTTGATGGCAATTATTTCAGGAGGTAAAAACTTATGTTGGAACTTGCAATCGGTATCATCCTTGGCGGCTGCGCACTTGGTGCAGGCTGTGCAATGATCGCAGGTATCGGCCCCGGTATCGGTGAAGGTAACGCAGTTGCAAAGGCTTGCGAAGCAATCGGTCGTCAGCCTGAGTGCAAAGGCAGTGTAACCACCACCATGCTCATGGGCTGCGCAGTTGCAGAGACCACCGGTCTTTATGCACTGGTTATCGCAATTTTGCTGATCTTCGTTGCACCCAAGCTTCTGGTCGGCGTTCTGATGGGCGCACTGGGTCTGTAATCGAAAATCCTATCCATATAGGAGAGAAATCATATGAACGTACAGACATTGGACGTCATTTCCGTCAATCTGTGGCAGATCATCATTTCTCTTTGCAACCTTTTGATCATGTTCTGGATTCTGAAAAAGTTCCTCTTCCGCCCCGTGCAGAACATCATTGCACAGCGGCAAAAGGAAGTGGAGACCATTTATTCCGATGCACAGAATGCACGCGATGATGCAGACACCATGCGCACGGAATATGAATCCCAGCTTGCAGACGCCCGCACGCAGGCGGACGGCATCGTCCGCGAGGCCACCAGCCTTGCCCAGCGCAAGAGTGAGGCCATCGTGGCGGAGGCAAACTATCAGGCAAGCCATATGAAGCAAAAGGCGCAGCAGGAGATCGAACTTGAAAAGCGGCAGATGCTTCGCGAAGTCCAGCATGAGATTTCCGACATCGCAGTGAGCATTGCTTCCAAGGTGGTGGAGCGCGAAGTGCGCGCAGAAGACCACGAAGCTTTTGTGGAAGACTTTATTGCACATGTGGGTGATCGCTCGTGACGGATTTTGCACAGGAATATGCATCGGGTCTTTATGCCCTTGCAAAAGAAGAAGCCATCTGCGGCGCGATGCTGTCACAGATGCATACTTTGGTCGAGTGTTTTTCCGCTGAACCCAAATTTCTGCAGCTGCTCTCCAACATGTCTTTGAAACAGGAGGAGCGTTTGCAGATTCTGGACGACACGCTGCGCAAGCAGGTGCATTTGTATCTTTTGAACTTCTTGAAGATTCTGTTGAAGAAAAATGCACTGCATGAATTTGCAGCCTGTGAAGAGGTATTCCGCGATCTTTACTACAAAGATTTCGGCATTGTGGATGCGTGTGTGACCACGTCGGTAACACTTTCCCCCTCGCAGGTACAGCGCCTGACGGAAAAACTGGAAGCAATGACAGGCAAGCGCATTGCTTTGACGCAGAAGGTGGACACATCCCTTTTGGGCGGCGTATTGCTTGAAATGGACGGCAAACGCTACGATAACACCTTGTCCCAGCGACTTGACTCCCTTCGCCGCGTGATCGCAGGCGAAACCTAAGCTTACAGAAAAGCGGTGATATGATGCAGTTGAAACCTGAAGAGATTTCAAAACTGATCAAAGATCAGATCAAAAACTATGAAAACAGAATCGCACAAGGCGACACCGGCACCATCATCATGATCGGTGACGGCATTGCCCATGTGTCCGGTCTTGACGATTGCATGGCAAACGAGCTGGTTCGTTTCCCCAACGGCGCACACGGCATGGCGCTGAACCTGGAGGAAAATTCCGTTGCAATCGTTATGCTGGGCGATGACGACGGCGTAAAAGAAGGCGATAAGGTCGAGCGCACGGGTCAGGTCGTATCCGTACCCGTCGGCGAGGCTTTGATCGGCCGCGTTGTCAATGCACTTGGTCAGCCCGTGGACGGCAACGGTATCATCCAAGAGGCCGAATACCGCCCCATCGAGCGCAATGCACCCGGCATTATTGAACGAAAGAGCGTAAGCGTACCCCTGCAGACGGGTATCAAAGCGATCGACAGCATGATCCCCATCGGCCGCGGTCAGCGAGAGTTGATCATCGGCGACCGCCAGACGGGTAAGACCGCCATCGCACTTGACACCATCATCAACCAAAAGGGCAAGGATGTGATCTGCATCTACGTTGCCATCGGTCAGAAGTGCTCGACCGTGGCACAGCTTGTGGATACCCTCACCCAGGCAGGCGCAATGGATTATACCATCGTTGTGTCCGCTACTGCCTCCGAGCTTGCACCTTTGCAGTACATCGCACCTTATTCCGGCTGCGCGATGGCTGAATACTTTATGGATCAGGGAAAAGACGTGCTCATCGTCTACGACGATCTTTCCAAGCACGCAGTTGCTTATCGCGCACTGTCCCTTCTGATCCGCCGTCCTCCGGGCCGCGAAGCATACCCCGGCGACGTCTTCTACCTGCACAGCCGTCTTCTGGAACGCGCGGCACGCGTGGCACCTGAATACGGCGGCGGTTCCATCACGGCACTGCCCATCATCGAGACCCAGGCAGGCGACGTATCGGCATACATCCCCACCAATGTCATTTCCATCACCGACGGTCAGATCTTCCTTGAAACGGAGCTGTTCCACGCAGGTGTTATGCCCGCAGTAAACCCCGGTATTTCCGTATCCCGTGTTGGCGGCAGCGCACAGATCAAGGCGATCAAAAAGGTAGCAGGCAGCCTGAAGCTTCTGTACTCCCAGTATCGTGAGCTGCAGGGCTTTGCACAGTTCGGTTCCGACCTTGATGCGGACACCAAGACCCGTCTTGCACAGGGCGCACGCATCGTGGAAGTCTTGAAGCAGAACCGTTCCTGCCCTGTGCCCGTTGAGCATCAGGTCTGTATCTTCTACGCAGTTATCCATAACTTCCTGAAGGATGTTGCGGTAGAGGACATTGCAAAGTACGAAGAAGGTCTTTACGCGCGCATGGATGCAAACCACAACGACATTCTGGAGACCATCCGCACCACCGGCGATCTGGACAAATACGCCCAGCATGCACTGGAGGAAGCACTTGCCGCTTACACCGAAGATTTTTTGCGGACAAAGGATCTGAGATAAAGGAGGTTTTGCCATGGCAGGAGCATCCATGAAGGATATCAAGCTGCGCATCAAAAGTGTGGAAAGCACCATGCAGATCACCAAGGCAATGCAGCTTGTGGCAACCTCCAAACTGCGCCGCGCCCGCGAGCGCATGGAAGAAAGCAAGCCTTACGCATCGATCGCACAGCAGGCGATGGCGGCTGTCATTGAAGATTGTCTTGACACCACCATCCCCTATGTAAGTGCCCGTGAGCAGATCAAAACAAGACTTTACATCATCGTAGCCGGTGACAGAGGTCTTGCAGGCGGTTACAACGCAAACGTGTTCCGCGCAGTGGAAGCGCATATCAAGGAACATCCCGTTTCTTCCTACAGCGTTCTTCCCATCGGCAAAAAGGCGGTGGATAAGTACGCGCATGCAGAAAGCTTTACCTGCATCGATGATTCTTTCATCCGTGTGGAAGGCATCAGCGTTGGTACTTGCTACGGACTTGCCAAAACGCTGATCGAAGGCTACGACGATGAATCCTTCGACGAAGTGGTCCTCTTCTACACCGATTTTGTCTCGGCGATGAATCAGGAAGTTCGCACCATGCAGCTTCTTCCTCTTGTAAGAGAACAAAACGTGGAAGTGAAAAACGCAGTTTCCACCGTATATGAACCCGAACCCACCGCACTTCTTGGCGCGATTTTGCCCGACTACCTTGCAGGCATGCTCTACAGCACCATTTGCGATTCCTTTGCAAGTGAGGTGGCCGCAAGAAGAAGCGCAATGGATTCTGCAACCAAGAACGCAGGCGAAATGATCGCGGATCTTCGCCTTGAATACAACCGAGCCCGTCAGGGTGCCATCACGCAGGAGATCACCGAGATCGTTGCAGGCGCCAATGTATAAGGCTTGAGAGAGGAGAAACAAACGTGAACAATCAGAATATCGGCAAAGTTGTTCAGGTCATCGGTCCCGTACTGGACATCCGTTTTGAAGACGGTCACCTGCCTGAACTGCTTACCGCGATTGAAATTCAAAACGGTGATAAAAAGATCGTGGCTGAAGTTGCACAGCACGTTGGCGACAACATCGTGCGCTGCATCAGCATGAACGCAACCGACGGCATGGTCCGCGGTGCACAGGCCATCGATACAGGGAGCCCCATCACCGTACCCGTCGGTGAGAAATGCCTTGGTCGTATCTTCAATCTTCTGGGCGACGCCATCGACAATCAGCCCAATCCTGAGGATGTGGAGCGCTGGCCCATTCACCGTGCAGCACCCACCTACGAAGAGCAGGAAACCTCCACGGAGATCCTTGAGACCGGCATCAAGGTCGTTGACCTGATCGCACCTTATGCAAAGGGCGGCAAGATCGGTCTGTTCGGCGGTGCAGGCGTTGGCAAGACGGTTCTGATCATGGAGCTGATCAACAACGTTGCAAAGCAGCACGGCGGCCTTTCCGTATTCGCAGGCGTTGGCGAGCGTACCCGTGAGGGCAACGACCTGTACAACGAAATGAAGGAAAGCGGCGTTATCAACAAGACCGCGCTGGTCTACGGTCAGATGAACGAGCCCCCGGGTGCACGTATGCGCGTGGCACTGTCGGGTCTTACTATGGCCGAGTACTTCCGTGACCGCGAAAATCAGGACGTGCTTCTTTTCATCGACAATATCTTCCGTTTCACCCAGGCAGGCAGTGAGGTATCCGCACTGCTTGGCCGTATGCCCAGTGCAGTTGGCTACCAGCCCACGCTGGCAACGGAAATGGGCGCACTGCAGGAGCGAATCACTTCCACCAAGAAGGGTTCCATCACCTCCGTTCAGGCAGTTTACGTCCCTGCAGACGACCTGACCGACCCTGCACCTGCAACCACGTTTGCGCATCTGGATGCGACCACCGTTCTTTCGAGAAGTATCGCCTCGCAGGGTATCTACCCCGCGGTCGATCCGCTCGAGTCGAGCAGCCGTATCCTCTCTCCCGAAATTCTCGGCGAGGAGCACTACGCGGTCGCACGTGAGGTACAGCGTATTCTCCAGCGCTACAATGAGCTGATGGACATCATTGCCATCATGG
>JAGBGW010000060.1 GCA_017935825.1 Clostridia bacterium | reverse complement strand
GCTTTGGACTGTGGTTTTTCAAGTGTCTATCATTTTTGCCGTGCGTTCAAAGCGGCTTACGCCGTCACCCCCGGCGAGTATGCGCAAAAACACCGTTCGTTCATTCTGTGATCGTATACAAATTTCCAACATCCGTCTTAACACTACTTAACATGCATACATTTCATCTTTCTTTTATGCTAAAATAAGACAATTGATCTGACTAATACGGAAATGAGGTCTGTTTGATATGAGAAAAACCAAGATCGTCTGCACCATCGGTCCTGCCAGTGAAAGCGAAGAAGTGCTCACCCGTATGTGCCTTGGCGGCATGAACGTGGCACGACTGAACTTCTCCCACGGCACCCATGCCGAACAGGCCGCACGCATCGAGCTGATCCGCCGCGTGCGCGAAAAGCTGAACCGCCCCATCGCCATACTGCTTGACACCAAGGGTCCCGAGTATCGCATCAAGACCTTTGAAGATCACAAAATTTTCTTAAAGGAAGGCGACACGTTCACCTTCACCACCCGTGATATTTTAGGCACGCAGGAATGCGTTTCCGTCAGCTACGAAGGCTTGATGCACAACCTTTCCGTTGGCGACCGCATTTTGCTCAACAACGGTCTTCTGGTCTTCCGCGTGGAAGAAGTGGGACAAACCGACGCACGCTGTACCACAATCGTAGGCGGCGAACTTTCCGACAGAAAGAGCATGTCCTTCCCCAATAAAGTGCTGGATCAGGAGTATCTTTCCCAGCAGGACAAGGACGACATTCTCTTTGGCATCCGGCACGACGTGGACTATATCGCCTGTTCTTTCGTATCCAGAAAGCAGGACCTTCTTGACATCAAGGCATTCCTCAAAGAGCACGATGCAGAGTATATCGGTCTGATCGCAAAGATCGAAAACCAAAGCGGTATCGACAACATCGAAGAGATCTGCGACGAGTGCGAAGGCATCATGATCGGCCGCGGCGACATGGGCGTGGAAATTCCCTTTGAGGAGCTTCCCGTGATCCAAAAGCAGCTGATCACCAAGTGCCGCCTGCTTGGCAAGCGCGTCATCACCGCCACCGAAATGCTGGAATCCATGATCCACAACGCACGTCCCACCCGTGCGGAGATCTCCGATGTGGCAAACGCTGTATACGACGGCACAAGTGCCATTATGCTTTCGGGCGAGACCGCCGCAGGCAAATACCCTGCACTGGCAGTGGAAACCATGGCAAAGATCGCCGAACATACCGAAAAGAACATCGACTACAAGCAGCGTTTCCGCGCCACGGAGTTCTCCACCCGCAACATCGTGGACTCCATCAGCCATGCGACCTGCGGCATGGCCATCGATATCAAAGCCAAGGCCATCGTTGCCTGCACCCTTTCCGGCATCACGGCACGGATGATCTCCCGTTTCCGCTCCCCCGTTGACATTATGGGTCTTACCACCAACGAACGTACTTACAGAAAGCTTGCGCTTTCCTGGGGTGTCACCCCCGTGCTTTGCCCCGTGATGCCCTCCACAGAAGTCCTGTTCTACACGGCAAAGAACCTTGCCAAGGAACACATGATGCTTCAATCCGGCGACGATATCGTCATCACCGGCGGTATCACCAACGGTCAAAGCGGCAACACCAATACGATTAAAATCGACCGCATTGATTAAACGGTACAACAAAGAACCCTCACCTTTTACAGGTGAGGGTTCTTTTCATTTACACGTTTTGCCTTCAGTCCTTAGCGAACCATCATGATACCGCCATCGACAGAGATCGTCTGACCGGTGATGAACTTGGAACCATCGCTTGCCATGAATGCCATGAGCGGAACAAAATCGGTTTCCATATCACCCATCTGACCGCCGATGCAAAGCTGTGCCATAGATGCATCGTGTGCTGCCAACTGTTCGGGGGTCATCATTGCACGCATCTGCATGTACATAGGCGTCTTGATGCAGGGTGCGATCATGTTTACACGGATGTTATAGGGCATCCATTCCTTTGCGATCGTGCGGCTCCAGCTGTTTACTGCGCCCTTGCTTGCTGCATAGTGTGCCTGACCGGGGCTGACGATGAATGCGCTTGCAGAGGTGAAATTGATGATATTACCGCCGTTTTCCTTCATATAGGGGAACACTGCTTCGTTGACCAGGAAGGTACCGGTTGCATTGATGTTCAGCGTGGTATACCAGGACTCTGCCGTGATCTGTTCTGCAGGGCAATGGGGTGCAACACCTGCTGCATGGATCAGTACATCCACACCACCAAGATATTCTACAGATTCCTTCATTGCTGCGTCCACGATTGCTTTATCCGCAACATCAGCCTTAATGAAGTGTGCGCCGGTCTCTGCTGCAATCTTTGCACCTGCAGCCTCGTTGCGGCCCCAGAATACAACCTTTGCACCCAGTGCAGGGAATGCGCGTACAACACCTTCACCCATGCCGCTGGTACCGCCGGTGACGATGATTCTCTTTCCGTCCAAACGTTCCATAAGAAAGAACCTCCTGTGGTTAAATATTTCTATATCGATATTTTATATGAGTATTTTTTTACTGTAAACGAATTGCTTTTGCATACGCTTGAACCTAAAGTGCGTACAGAGTATACTGTCATCAGGAAAAACAACGAGGTGTATGCCATCATGTTTGATCAATTAATTCATACTTTTATTCAGGTTGCAGAACACAAAAGCTTTTCATCCGCTGCAAAAACACTATATTTATCTGCCAATGCCGTTAAAAAAAGAATCGAATCATTGGAACAGCAAAGCGGTCTTGTTCTGTTCACCCGCACTAACCAAGGGTGCACGCTAACCCCTGCAGGTATATCGCTGTATCTGGATCTGATCGAAATCAACAACCACTATGCGGCCGCGCTTTCCAAGGCCACATATATTCAGGAACAATCAAGCGATACGATTTTTATCGGCATTATGTCGACTTTTGGCGAGACATTCATGACAAGTCCCTGGTTCGATATTCACAAGCAAAACTTTTCTTCCCAGCTTCGTCTTGTCTATTACGCCGCATCCTTGGGTGATATGGACAATATGTTTCACGATGTGGGGCATGCAATCACACTTTGTATCGACGTCTACGATGAAAAACTGTCAAAGCGATACGATCTGTGTGCAAAAAAGACCTCTTCTTTTCAGCCGCATGTGGGCATTCCTGTCAATATGGAACTGTCACAGCAAGATACGATCACGTTTGACCAGCTGCAGGGGCAATGCATAGCCCTTCCCCCCAGGGGGCGTGCCAAGGTGTTTGACGCCATCCGCTTTGAATTGCAGCAGCAGGTCTCAGATATCCGTTTTGTCGATCAAAATGAATACACCGTGCGAAGTATCAATGAGCGATATATGAACCGGCAACTGCTGTTAGCCGCCTACGATCAATCTTCACATTATCCCTTTTATCGTTTTGTACCTTTGGATACACAACTGAAGGTGGATTTTGGAATATATTACAGAAAACGCGATGAATACAAGCTGCAGGAATTTTTCACACATATTCTGCCCACCAATTGAATTGCATGCACGGGCGCTTTGGTAATCATCGTTTACTCATTGAATGAATACATCAACTATGCTACAATCCTTTTTAACATGATCCTGCAGGAAAACTACATATATTCTACAGAATCTGCACTTATTTCTATTTTCCCCATATTTCCGAAAGGAGCAATTTCATGGCACAAATGGATCCCAAATACGAGCCGCTTTTCACGCCCTGGAAGATCGGCAACGTCGAGATCAAAAACCGCATCGTGCTTTGCCCCATGGGCGGCACGTCGCTGTTTGGCTGGATGGAGCCCAACCACTTTGACAAGGAAGCTGCAAAGTTTTTCCTTGAGCGCGCAAAGAACAACG
>JAGBGW010000059.1 GCA_017935825.1 Clostridia bacterium | reverse complement strand
TTTACAAGGAAAAATGTAAAAATTTTGTAATTGTATTACAAAAAGATAATAAATTATATAGGGAGTCAGAGAAAACACAGTTCAAATGCATACAATTTGGACACTTCCCATAAATAATGTAACCCAAATGCCTGTTTTGATACGCACACAATGCATAATAAATGTAAGAAAACACCACAGCAAAGGGTATTGGCGGCATTGACAATTATAGGGGAAAGGAGTAAAATCCACTCATTCGGCTGTAAGCCGAAAGAAGAATCTATTTGGGAGGAAATCCACTATGAAGAAGTTCCGTGTTCTTGCACTGGTGCTTGCACTGGTTCTTTGCATGAGCGCACTTACCGCATGCGGTAAGAAGGAAGAAGCTGCAGATGGCGCACTGGTCTTCAAGATCGGCGGCATCGGTCCCCTCAGCGGCGGTGCCGCAGTTTATGGCGAAGCTGTTAAGGTTGGCGCTGAGATCGCAGTTGAAGAAATCAACGCTATGGGCGGCGACATCCAGTTCGAGCTTGACTTCCAGGACGACGAAAACGATGCTGAGAAGTCTGTCAACGCTTACAATGCTCTCAAGGACTGGGGCATGCAGGTTCTGCTTGGTTCCGTAACCACCAACCCCTGCGTTGCTACCTCTGCTGAAAGCTATGAAGATCGTATCTTCCAGCTGACCCCCTCTGCATCTTCCACCAAGGTCACCGAGGGCCACGACAACGTATTCCAGGTTTGCTTCACCGACCCCAACAACGGCGTTGCAGCAGCAAACTACATCGTAGACAACGCACTTGGCGAAAAGGTTGCAGTTATCTACCGTAACGACGACGACTACTCCACCGGCATCTACAACACCTTCAAGGCAGAGGCTGAGGTTGTTGGTCTTGAGATCGTTTCTGTTACCACCTTCACCGCTGAGACTGCAAACGACTTCTCCGTTCAGCTCAACGAGGCTAAGAACGCAGGCGCAGACCTGGTATTCATCCCGATCTACGCTGAACCCGCTTCTCTTGTTCTTGCACAGGCAGACGAGATGGGTTACGATGCAACCTTCATGGGCACCGACGGCATGGACGGCATCCTTTCTCTGGAAGGCTTCGATCCCACTCTGGCAGAGGGTCTGATCATGATCACCCCCTTCGCAGCAGACGCAGAGGATGAGGCAACTCAGAACTTCGTTGCAGAGTTCGAAGAGCGCACCGGTATCGTTCCCAACCAGTTCGCAGCAGACGCTTATGACGGCATCTACATCATCTACGATGCAATCGTAGCAGCAGGCGTTACCGCTGACATGTCTCCTGAGGACATCTGCGAGGCACTGATCGAAGTTATGCCCACTCTGTCTTATGACGGTCTGACCGGCGAAGGCATGACCTGGAGCGCTGAGGGTGCAGTTACCAAGCCCTCCACTGCTATCGTCATCAAGGATGGCGTATACGTTGGTCTGTAATTGATCGATTAAAAAAGAAGCTGTTGGATTCTTCCGACGGCTTCTTTTTTATCTGTATTTTTTACTTTATTTGATAAAAATGTAAATAATCGAAGATATCGGACGAAAACCTCATTTGTTTCCCTTGAATTTGACATGGTTTTCCTCTAATATAAATTAGTACGTCTGTCACTTGCGGCGGACGTGCCCGTTAGAACTTTAGAAGAAAAGAGAAGAAGAAGGGGTAATTAGTTATGACATTTCTCACCTATCTGATCAGCGGTATCAGTCTGGGAAGCGTCTACGCAATCATTGCACTTGGCTATACGATGGTATACGGCATTGCAAAAATGCTGAACTTCGCCCACGGCGATGTTATTATGGTCGGTGCTTACATTGCTTATTGCGTGATGTCCTACCTGGGTCTTTCGCCGATCGTGTCTGTGATCGCGGCAATGATCGTATGCACGCTGCTTGGTATTATCATTGAGCGACTGGCTTATAAGCCGCTGCGTTCTGCAGCATCCTTGGCAGTACTGATCACTGCAATCGGTGTAAGCTACTTCCTTCAGAACAGCGCACTGCTGATCTGGGGCTCTGCCACGAAGATTTTCCCCACCGTGGTTGCAGGCGATGGCGTAAGCCTCTTCGGCGGTCAGGTCCGTATCACTGCGGTTGCACTTACCACCATTTTGACCTGCGTGGTTATCATGATCGCACTGACCATGTTCATCAAAATGACCAAGATCGGCAAGGCAATGCGTGCAGTATCCGAGGATAAGGGCGCAGCACAGCTGATGGGCATCAACGTCAACGGTACCATTTCCGTGACCTTTGCCATCGGCTCCGCACTTGCTGCCATCGCAGGCGTGCTGCTTTGCTCCGCCTATCCCAACCTGATGCCCACCACCGGCTCTCTGCCCGGCATCAAGGCATTCACCGCAGCTGTATTCGGCGGCATCGGTTCCATCCCCGGCGCAATGCTGGGCGGCATCCTGCTTGGTATCATCGAGATCTTTGCAAAGGCATACATCTCTACCCAGCTTTCCGATGCCATCGTGTTTGCTGTGCTGATCATCGTGCTCCTTGTCAAGCCCACCGGTCTTCTTGGCAAGCAGATCCACGAGAAAGTCTGAGGTGTGCGTGATGAAGAAGTTCAACAAACAGAATCTGATCAAAGCCCTCAAGGGCAATGCAGGTACCTACCTGCTTGTAATCGCAGCATATATCATCCTGCAGCTGATGAGCGCAGGGGATATGATCTCCAGCTCCCTGGAAGGTCAGCTTGTACCCATCTGCGCATATGTGGTCATGGCAATTTCTTTGAACCTGACCGTCGGTGTGCTGGGTGAGCTTTCCCTGGGTCATGCAAGCTTTATGAGCGTTGGCGCATTCACCGGTGTTATCACCGCAATGTCCCTTTCGGGCGTCATCCCCATGGGCGGCGTACGTCTTCTGCTTGCAATGATCGTGGGTGCAATCTTCGCAGCCATCTTCGGTGTCATCGTCGGTGTGCCCGTACTTCGTCTTCGCGGCGACTACCTTGCGATCGTTACCCTTGCATTTGGTGAGATCATCAAAAACATCATCAACTGCCTCTATGTCGGTATCGATGCAAACGGTCTGCACCTTTCCGTTACCGATGCTGAGTCCCTGAACATGGACGGCGGCACCGTTATTTTGAACGGTCCCATGGGCGCAGTCGGTATCAATAAGCTTTCCGGCTTTACCGCAGGCTTCCTGCTTGTCATCGTCTGCCTTGTCGTGGTACTTAACTTCGTAAACTCCCGCTCCGGCCGCGCTGTCATGGCAATCCGTGACAACGTCATCGCAGCAGAGTCCGTCGGCATCAACGTCACCCGCTATCGTCTGATGGCATTTGTCACCTCCGCAGCACTTGCAGGTGCGGCAGGCGCTCTGTATGCCATGAACTACTCCACCGTTTCTGCGGCAAAGTTCAACTTCAATACCTCCATTCTGGTTCTGGTATTTGTTGTTCTAGGCGGCCTTGGCAACATCCGCGGTTCCATCATCGCAGCTGCTGCACTGACCATCCTGCCCGAACTGCTTCGTGAGTTCTCCGACTACCGCATGCTGGTTTATGCAATCGTGCTGATCGTGGTCATGCTGATGGCAAACTCCGCCGGCGGCAAGCGCATCCAGCTTTGGCTCGGCGACAAGTTCCGCGCACTGTTTGGCAAATTTGCCAAGCGTAATACTGCAAAGGGGGAATAAGCAATGAGCAAACTCGTACCCGTCCCCAGCAAATCCATGATCCCCGAACGTGACCTTGGCAAGATCCCGGTTCTTGAGACCCGTCATCTTGGCATCGAGTTCGGCGGTCTGACCGCAGTATCCGAATTTGACATGACCATCGGTCGTACCGAGATCGCAGGTCTGATCGGCCCCAACGGCGCAGGCAAAACCACCGTGTTCAACCTGATCACCAAGGTTTACCAGCCCACCCACGGTACCACCCTTTTGAACGGCATCGATACCTACGCCATGAACACCATGCAGGTCAACCGCGCAGGTATCGCCCGTACCTTCCAGAACATCCGTCTGTTCCAGAAGATGAGCGTTGAGGATAACGTCAAGGTTGGTCTTCACAACCAGACTCCCTACACCATGGCAGAAGGCGTGCTGCGCATGCCCCGCTACTGGAGCAAGGAACGTCAGGCACACGAGCGCGCAATGGAGCTTTTGTCGCTGTTCCATATGGAAGACATGGCAGATGTTCCTGCAGGTTCTCTGCCTTACGGTGCACAGCGCCGACTTGAGATCGTCCGTGCACTGGCAACCAATCCTTCCCTTCTTCTGCTGGACGAACCTGCAGCGGGCATGAACCCCTCGGAAACTGCAGAACTGATGGAGAACATCCGCCACATCCGCGATACCTTCCAGATCGCGATCATGCTCATCGAGCACGATATGTCTTTGGTCATGGGTATCTGCGAAGGCATTCTGGTCCTCAACCACGGCAAGATCATTGCAAAGGGCACGCCCCAGCAGATCCAGAACGATCCCGTGGTCATCGAGGCTTACCTTGGAAAGAAGAAGGAGGGCTGATAAGATGAGCGAAACCATGCTGAAAGTTGATAACCTCAACGTTTATTACGGCAATATCCACGCCATCAAAGGCGTATCCTTCGAAGTCAACCGCGGCGAGATCGTAACGCTGATCGGCGCAAACGGCGCAGGCAAGACCACCACCTTGCAGACCATCTCCGGTCTTCTTCGTTCCAGAACCGGTTCCGTTGAATTCATGGGCGAGAACCTGTTCCATGTGGCACCGCACAAGATCGTTTCCCACGGCCTTGCACAGGTACCCGAAGGTCGTCGCGTCTTCACCCAGATGAGCGTTGAAGAAAATCTTGAAATGGGTGCATACACCCGTGCCAAGAGCGAGATCGCAGATTCCATCGCATACGTTTACGAGCAGTTCCCCCGTCTGAAGGAACGCCGCCGTCAGGTGGCAGGTACCCTTTCCGGCGGTGAACAGCAGATGCTGGCTATGGGCCGTGCACTGATGAGCAAGCCCCAGCTGCTGATGCTGGATGAACCCTCCATGGGTCTTGCTCCCATCCTGGTCGAGCAGATTTTCGACATCATCCGCAATCTGCACAAAGATGGCGTTACCATCCTTTTGGTTGAGCAGAATGCACAGATGGCACTTTCCGTTGCAGACCGCGGCTATGTACTGGAAGTTGGTTCCATTGCCACCACCGGCACCGGTATGGAACTTCTTGAAAACGATGCCGTACGCCGTGCATATCTGGGCGGCTGATCTTACATTTTAATAAGTAGAACCACCCGAGGAGTAATTCCCCGGGTGGTTTTTGCAATTTAAACGGACAATGGCCGCAAAAATGAAGAAAATTTTCGGAAAATGTACGAAGTTTCTGCAAATAATCCGATTAATTATTGCAAAAATCACATTAACATGGTAAAGTAAGTAATACGTTGTTTTGCAACAAAAAACAAATTTAAGAGAGGTAGTATTGAGCATGAAGAAGATTCTTGTAGTTATGCTGACGGTTGTTCTGGTTCTTTCTCTGGCACGGACCGGCTGCGGCAAGAAGAACGCTAATGTCATCCGTATCGGTATCTTTGAACCCGCATCCGGTGACAACGGCGCAGGCGGTAAGCAGGAAGTTCTTGGTATCCGCTATGCACATTCCCTTGTAAACGAAGTCGAGATCGACGGCGAAGTTTACACCATCGAGCTGGTTGAAGTTGACAACCAGTCCGACACCAGCAAGGCTGTTACCGCAGCACAGAGCCTGGTATCCGACGAAGTTTCCGTCGTACTTGGTTCCTACGGCTCCGGCGTATCCATCGCAGCAGGCGAGATTTTCGCTGAAGCAGGCATCCCCGCAATCGGCTGCTCCTGCACCAACCCCCAGGTAACCGAAGGCAACGATTATTACTATCGTGTCTGCTTCCTGGATCCCTTCCAGGGCACCGTTATGGCAAACTTCGCAATGGACGAGTTTGGCGCTGACACTGCATATGTTCTGACCCAGCTTGGTGATGACTACTCCGCAGGTCTTGGCAACTACTTTGCAGAGGCATTCGAGGCAATGGGCGGCACTGTTGTCCGCGCAGACTTCCCCGAAGGCACCAGCGATTTCACCGCTTACCTGACCACCGCTGTAAATGAGGGTGCAGACGTTATCTTCTCTCCCACTTCCACCACTTCTGCTTCCTACAT
>JAGBGW010000058.1 GCA_017935825.1 Clostridia bacterium | reverse complement strand
TTCAAAAGGCACCCTGTGATCGGAAAGCGCTCTTGCATAGTCAAGGGAGCACTCCACAAATACAAGCTCGTCATTGGATGTATGCCAAATATATGTGGGCGGCGTGTCCTCATCCACCAAAAGATAAGGCGAGCAAATCTCAAAGCCCTCGCCGATGGGATCAGGATGACCGATCATAGCGATATTTGCCTGGGGCATGTATTCACAGGTGTTGGGCTCCGCATCCACTGCCGCCATGCGGTCATTCATCGCCTGCATGCTGACCCAAGTATAGGACAAAATACATGCATCGGGTCGAAGGTTGGTCTGCCCCGTACCTGCCATTTCTTTGAGCCAGGCTTGTTTATGGTTAACACTCAGGCTTGCAGAAAGATGTGCACCTGCAGAAAAACCGATGATGGCGATCTTATCGGGATCCACAAAAAGTGCATCGCAATTGTCGCGGATATAGGCGATCAACTGTGCTGCCTGGCAAATTGCGGTCTTGAGCACATTGCCGTTTTCGGGTGAACCCACGGTATAATTGAGTACAAATGCCTGATAGCCCTCTTTTAAGAAATGAAGCGCCACTGGTTCCCCTTCACGCTGGGACACGAACTGATAGCCGCCTCCGGGACAGACGATCACGGCAGGGCGTTTCTTGCCCTGTTGAAACTCCGTATAGTCGTCAAGAAGAAACTCGGTAAAATAAGCGTTCTTTTCTTCATCCAGCCAATGCTTTTGTACTTTCATAAAGCATTCCTCCCTTTCCTTTTCGCACAATTCAACATAGACGTTGTCATATTGGTATATCAATTCGCTGCATTGTACCCTTTTCCTTTTTGTCTCTCGGGCAATATAAAAACGGTCATCCTTTTTGGACGACCGTTTTTGCTGCAATTTCTTACTTAAAGAAGGGAATGCTGCGGATGATTGCTGCATCCTTTGCCTTGCCCTTGCATACATCGAAGAAGCAAATGATCTTGATGACAAAAAGAGCGATGTTCAGCACACCTGCTGCGATGGGTACGATAATCGTCCAGCAAAGAACGACAGTACAAATAGTAACCAGAACATTCAAAATGCTGAACTTTAAGGCCTGGCGCATGTGGAAGCCTGCATACTTGGATTCAGCTGCTGCAAGCAGTGCCACGATAATACCGACCCAGCCAAGAAGGTAAGGAGCCATGGCGATAACTTTGTTGTCGCTGATATCTTTTGCATCAAAATCAGCGGTATGATCATAGGGATCGTATGCAGGTGCCGCAGGCTGATACTGCTGCTGCGGAGGCGCCTGATATACCGGAGTTTCCTGTGGGGGTGCCTGATAGGTGTTGTTGACAGGTGCACCCTGAGGTGCTGCAAGAGGCGTGCCGCATACGTTGCAGAATACTGCCTGATCGGGGCACTGGTTGCCGCATTTGCTACAAATGCTCATAATGAATTCCTCCTAAAAATAGTTTGTTTGGTTGTCTAAAAGTATGCAGTTCATTGACAATAAAACTATATTGCACAATACCTTTACGATACAAGTCCCAAACGTTTACGATTTTCTTATGAAAACATTATATCAACTTTGCACACAAATGCAACGGATTGAAAATTTTTTAAAGAAAAAAACCGTATACTGTGATACGGCTTTTTTTTGATTCACCAAAACAAAATCAATAACACGAGGGAATGTGAAGAATAGATGCATCCATTTTGGAAAGATCGCTGCAGCCGGTATATGCCATCATCTGGCGAAGCTGGGTGTTCATTTCTTCAAGCTGTGCTTTGACGCCTTCCGTGCCGCCGCCGATCAAACCTTTGAACAGCACGCGACCTGCACTGACAGCATCTGCACCAAGTGCCAGAGCCTTGAATGCATCGTAACCGGAATCAATCCCGCAGTCCACAAACACCCTCATCTGACGATCGGGGCCAAGTGCCTTGAGGATTTCGGGCAGTACCATAAGCGGCGGCATTGCAAAAGGCATTCTGCCATGGTGATGGCTGACCACGATGCCGCTGACTCCTGCATCAGCGCACTTCAAAGCATCCTGCACGCTCAAAACACCCTTGATCACATACGGAAGCTTGGTAAATTCCACAAACTTTTTGATATCTTCCATGGATTTATTTGCCATCTGCTCACCCACGCAAATATCATAACGACCATTGTCACCAAAAATATGGTCAATATCCATGCCAACAGCAAATGCGTCGTGGCTTTCTGCAAACTCGATACGGCTGTAGATTTCATCGTGATCAGCATAAGGCTTGATGATACGAATGGTGCGCGCGCCGGTTTCGGCGATTTCAGCATACTCTTCGTTCTTCATCATGCCGACCCAGTTGACCTGATTCATCTGTGCTGCAGCAGAAGAATATTCGCACATGCCGTTCTCACGTTCACTTGCAAAGGTTTTAAGGTGCGAAAAAGCAGGTGTCATGATGGGAGAAGCAAACTTCTCGCCCCAAAGGTCCATGGAAAGATCGGGTTCCACCGCATCAATCAAGCGTTCTTCCGCCAGAATGGAATCAAGATACGTTCTTGTAAACTGCACAACACTCGTCATTGCCGCACCATCGTTAAAACGTGCCATATATATACCTCCGTTATAGATCCTGTTGCGAAAGAGTATACTATTTGGCGTTTTTTGTTGTCAAGGTGCATCCTTACATTTGTTTTCGCATTTTCTTCAGTGCACTTTTTTCAAGCCGCGACACCTGCGCCTGAGAGATGCCCACTTCCTTTGCCACCTCCATCTGAGTTCGCCCAAGGAAGAAGCGCATTTTAACGATATGCTGTTCCCGCGGGGCAAGCTTTTGCATGGCCTGACGAATGCTCAAATCCTGTACCCAGGCATCTTCCCCCTGTTTTTCATCGTGGATCTGGTCCACAATATAGATCGCATCACCGCTGTCGCGATAGACAGGTTCATAAAGCGAGACAGGCTCCGCAATGGCATCCAGCGCACAGGCAACCTCCTGTACCGTCACTTCCATTCGCTTTGCAATTTGTTCGATATGCGGTTCCTGCCCCGTTTCTTTTGCAAGCTGTTCGCGCACACCCAACGCTTTATAGGCAAGGTCACGCAGTGATCGTGACACACGAATGGCATTGTTATCTCGAAGATACCGTCTGATTTCACCGATGATCATGGGAACTGCATAAGTGGAAAAGCGCACATTCAAACTGGTATCAAAATTATCGATGGACTTCATCAATCCCACGCATCCAACCTGAAAAAGGTCGTCGGGATTTTCACCCCGATTGGAAAAGCGCTGGATGATGGACAGAACAAGCCGAAGGTTCCCATTGATCAATTCCTGCCGCGCCCAAGTCTCCCCTGCATCCAGTTTCAGAAAAAGCTCCCGCATTTCGTCCGCTTTGAGTACCTTCAGTTTAGACGTATCCACACCACAGATTTCAACCTTGCATAAATAAGCCATGTCCATTCCCTCCGATAGCAATTACTGTGATGAGATTAGTTATTGCCTTTGGAGTTTTGGTTTATGCAGGAATCAAAAATGTGAAACTTGTCTGAATTGAAAGCTGAGCTTGTTTACTTTATGTTGCATAAATTTAAGTCTTGAATTGTCAAGTTAAGTGCAACGATAAAGAATAATAAACCTCATAAGGAGTCAGGTAGTTAAGACATTTACGAGGACGTTTATTCAATTCATCTACTTTGCTCTGTATATATTCGTCACTATACCTGGATAAATCATTGCCTTTTG
>JAGBGW010000057.1 GCA_017935825.1 Clostridia bacterium | reverse complement strand
TTGAACTTGTCCTGTGGTATGCAATCGGTTTCGAAAAGAAGCTCCAACCAGTATTCTGTCTCAAAGCATTCTTTTTGTGCGATTTCAAGTTTGGAAATGAAATCTTTTTTGCCCTGAGCATATTGTGCTTCGTGAAGATTGGCACCGATGGATGTGGCAGAACGAATGATCTGATTAATCAGGACGGATTCAACGTGATTCGCTCTCATATCACGACAAAGGAAAATAATTTCTTTAGCCAAAGCTTTTGCTTTGTCCCTTAATGCGCTGCTTGCCATAATGGTTACCTGAATCAAACAAAGATAATAATCTGACGTTTCAGTGATATTGTGCCTTCGGCACAGTGATATTATTGCTTATCGCAATAGTGATATTGAAACGCAAGGTTTCAGTGATATTTTATTTGCCATATAAAACTGACCGAAGGTCAATATCACTATGCGCAGCATAATATCACTGCGAAGCAATATAACTCGCCGTTAGGCGAATAAAACTGGCGATGTGTTCATATGAACACATCGCCTTAATGTTATTCTTCCAGGATGCTTGTGCAGTGAGGACAGCGGGTAGCTTTGTCGTCGATGACGCTCATGCAGTAGGGGCACTTGCGGGGCTCTTTTGCAGGAGCTTCTTCCACCTTCATCAGCTTCTTTGCGTTGTCTTCCAGTGCCTTGATGAATTTTACCAGTGCGAAGATACAAAGTGCCACCAGCAGGAAGTTGACAAGTGCGCCGATGAAGTTACCAAGCTGCAGATAGTTTTCACCGTTGAGCTTGATGGCACCCACGGCACCGGTCAGGTCCTTGCCGCCCAGTACGCCGACCAGAGGAAGGAAGATGTCGTTGACCAGAGAATTGACAACGCTGGTGAAAGCGCTACCAATAATCATACCGACTGCAAGGTCAATCACATTGCCCTTGAATGCGAAGTTTTTGAACTCGGTTGCGAGTCCCTTGAGTTTTTTGAACATACAAAATACCCCTCATGTGAAATTTTTTTGTGGAAAACAAGAATTCCGTTGGAAAAATCATAACACGAAAGATAAGCAACTGCAATAAAAATCCATAAGAAAAAGGGATGGTAAACCATCCCTTTTTGTGTTTGCGTTAAGCTCAGATGTTCTTGCTGCGGTCCACATAAGTGGTGTGCAGAAGCTCATGAGACTTGTGGCCGCCGATCTTGCCGAAGTGCTCTTCGAACATTGCAACCAGCTGCTTGTTCTCCTCGGAGGAGTGTGCAAGCGTTACATCGTTCTCGAACAGACCCTTCGTACGACGAGCGACGGTGTCAAGATGATGCTCGTGCAGGGGCTGACCGCCGCCGTTTACGCAGCCGCCGGGGCATGCCATAACTTCGACGATGTCATACTGTGCCTTGCCTGCCTTGATGTCTTCCATAAGCTGACGAGCGTTTGCAAGACCGCTGACGACTGCAGCGCGAACGGTGATGTCACCGAAGGTGACGTCTGCAGAGCGGATGCCGTCTTCGCCGCGAAGCTGCTCGCACTTGGGCTCATAACCCAGAGTGTTTGCTGCGAAACGAAGAGCTGCTTCCATAACGCCGCCGGATGCGCCGAAGATGACGCCTGCGCCGGTGCCTTCGCCAAAGGGCATGTCAAATTCGCTGGGCTCAAGTGCTGCGAAGTTGATGCCTGCCTGCTTGATCATGCGGATAAGCTCGGTGGAGGTGATGACGTAGTCCACATCGGGGTTGCCGTCCACTGCGAACTCAGGACGCTTTGCTTCCATCTTCTTGCCGGTGCAGGGCATGATGGAAACGTTGACGATGTTCTCGCGCTTGAGGCCTTCCTTGGTGACAAGGACGTCCTTGACGGTGGAACCCAGCATCTGCTGAGGAGACTTGCAGGAGGACAGGTTCGGAATGAACTCAGGATAGAACTGCTCGACGAACTTGACCCAACCGGGGCAGCAGGAAGTGAACTGGGGCAGAACGCCGCCGCCGGTCACACGACCGAGGAACTCAGTGCCTTCTTCAAGGATGGTCTCGTCTGCTGCAAATACGGTGTCATATACACGGTCGAAACCGAGCATGCGAAGCGCGGTTGCGATCTTGCCGTTGAGAACCTCACCGGGCTGGAAACCGAATGCTTCACCAACTGCAACGCGAACTGCGGGAGCGATTGCTGCGGTGGTAACCTTGGTCTCGTCGGAGATTGCTGCCCAAACGGGATCGATCTGGAAGTTGGGGGTAAGTGCGCCGACGGGGCAGACCTTCAGGCACTGGCCACAGCCGATGCATGCGCTCTCGCCAAGGCCGTGACCGAAGCCAACGGTGATGACTGTGTCGCTGCCGCGGTATGCGAAGTCCAGAACACCAACGGACTGGATCTCACGGCAAACGCGTACGCAGTTGCCGCACTTGATGCACTTGGAGGAGTCGCGAACGACTGCTGCGGAAGAGTCATCGATTTCAGCGGGCTGCACGATGTTGCGATAACGGACCTTTTCGATGCCAAGGTCGTTTGCAACCTGACGCAGTTTGCAATCGTCGCCGCGGGAGCAGGTGGTGCATTCCATGTTGTGGTTTGCCAGCATAAGCTCTACGGTGATCTTGCGAAGCTTACGGATCTGTGCGGTGTTGGTGGTGATCACCATGCCGGGTACGGGGGGAGTGGAGCATGCGGGCATCAGACCCTTGCGGCCGTTCTGCTCGACTTCCACGATGCACATACGGCATGCGCCGTAAATGGAAAGTTCAGGCTGGTAGCAGAAGGTGGGCAGCTCGATGTTGACCTTGCGGATAACTTCGAGAAGATTGCGCTCGCCTTCCAGTGCAACTTCAATATGATCTACAATAATGGTGTTGTTTTCCATGTGTTGTTCCCTCACTTAACTTCGATAGCACCGAACTTGCAAGCTGCCTGGCAGGCACCGCACTTGATGCACTTGGCGGGATCAATGCGATAGCCTTCTTCGCGGCTGCCGCTGATTGCGCCGTTGGGGCAGGTGCGCATGCACAGGGAGCACTTCTTGCAGCGCTCGGGGTTGATGACGTAGTTTGCAAGAGCCTTGCAGCGGCCTGCTGCGCAGTGCTTGTTGAATACGTGATCTTCATACTCGTCGCGGAAATAGCGCAGAGTGGAGATGACGGGGTTGGGTGCAGTCTTACCAAGGCCGCAAAGTGCGCCGTCCTGAACAGCGTAGGCAAGCTCTTCAAGAAGCGGGATGGTGTTCTCGTCTGCACGACCTTCGATGATGTCGTCAAGAAGATCCAGCATCTGCTTGGTACCTTCGCGGCAAACCACGCACTTACCGCAGGATTCGTTCTGGGTAAACTGCATGAAGAAGCGAGCGATCTGTACCATGCAGGTCTGATGGTTCATAACGACCAGACCGCCGGAACCGATGATTGCGCCAACCTTCTGTACGCCTGCATAGTCAAGGGGCAGGTCGATGTGCTCGGGGGTCAGGCAGCCGCCGGAGGGACCGCCGATCTGAACAGCCTTGAAGTTGGAGGGCTTAACGGTGCCGTCGTCGTCCACTACGCCGCCGCCGATGTCGTCGATGATCTGACGAAGGGTTGCGCCGAAGGGAACTTCGATAAGACCGGTGTTGACAACGTTACCGGTAAGAGCAAAGGTCTTGGTGCCGCGTGCGTTCTCGGTGCCAAGCTGACCATAGGTGGAGCCTTCTGCAAGCACGATCGGTACGGAAGCCAGCGTCTCAACGTTGTTGATGGTGGTGGAGTAGCCGAACAGACCCTTGTTTGCGGGGAACGGGGGCTTGGGGTTGGGCATGCCGCGCTTGCCCTCGATGGAGGACATCAAAGCGGTTTCTTCGCCGCATACGAATGCGCCTGCACCTTCCATGATGAAGATGTCAAAGTGCTTGCCGGAACCGAAGATGTTGTCGCCAAGGAAGCCCATGCGGCGAGCCTCGTCTGCTGCAAGCTTGATGCGCTCAACAGCCAGAGGATACTCGGTACGTACATATACATGGCCTTCGGAGGCTCCGATACCCATTGCTGCGATGATCATGCCTTCCAGCACTGCATGGGGGTTGCCTTCCATGAGGGAACGGTCCATGAATGCACCGGGGTCACCTTCGTCACCGTTGCAGATGATGTATTTCTTTTCGCTGACAGCCTTGCGTGCAAAGGTCCACTTCAAACCGGTGGGGAAACCTGCGCCGCCGCGACCCTTCAGACCGCTGTCCAGAACCTTCTGGCAGATTTCTTCATCGGTCATCTCAAGCACAGCGCGCTTTGCCTGCACATAGCCGCCCTTTGCGATGTAGTCTTCGATGTCACGAGCGTCGATGTGACCGCAGTTCTCAAGAACGATACGGTTCTGACGGGTGTAGAAGGGAACCTCATGCACGTGCTTGATGTGTTCCTGCGTTTCTGCATCCACGACCAGCAGGCGCTCAACGATGTTGCCCTTTACAAGGGTCTCTTCCACGATCTCTTCCACGTCAGAAGCCTTGACCTTGGTGTAGAAGATACCTTCGGGATAGATGGTGACCAGGGGACCGCGCTGGCAGAAGCCCTGGCAGCCGGAGCAGGACATCACCACGTCGGATTCGTGCTTGTCAAGCTGTACGGATACGCTCATGCCCTTGGCAGCGATAACTTCCTGGAACTTTTCGTACACTTCCATGGAGCCGTTTGCGATGCAGCCGGTACCGCCGCAGATCATGATGCGGTACTTGTGCTGATCCATGCGCTCGTTAAAGGAAGCGGCAATGTTTTCAAGGTTGATGCTCATGATTAGTTGCCTCCTTCGCTTGCTTTGATCTCACGAACCAGTGCAAGTGCCTGATCGGGCGTCATCTGGCCATGGACCTTTTCGTTGATGACCATAACGGGTGCAAGACCGCAGGCGCCAAGGCATGCGACCAGCTCGATGGTGAAAAGACCATCGTCCGAGGTCAGCTTCTTCTCGTTCAGACCCAGTTCCTTGAAAAGAGCAGCGATGATGTCGCTGGACTTTTTAACATGGCATGCAGTACCGTCGCAGATACGGATCAGGTACTTGCCCTTGGGGCTGAGGGTGAAGTGTGCGTAGAAGGTTGCCACGCCGAAAATGCGGGCAGGGGAAATGCCAAGCTGATTTGCAAGGTAGGTCATCTCTTCTTCGGGCAGGTAGCCAAAGACTTCCTGTGCCTCCTGAAGGATACCAATCAGCTTGCTGGGATTGCGGTCGTACTTCTTGACGATAGCATCGACCTTGGCGAAGTTGTCACTCACTGTGGTTTGCTCCCTTCTTTTTCTTGTTCAGTTCGCTTGGATATTATCAGGCGAAGCCAGGCTATGCTCCGCCACAATGATCCTATCTATCATAGTATATCAATATCCAAATATCGTCAAGAAAAACAGCGGAAATTCTGACGATTTCCGCTGCTTATTTGAACCTATTGTATCGAAAGTGTTTAGTTTGGAACACAATGCTTAAAAATGCAGGTGGGAATTGAGTTTTCTTATGGTTTTGGTCGGGATTTTTACCACCTGTCGGTCGTAGGTAACAAGCCCGTTTACCTCGTCTTCCACGTCAGAAAGCTGTGTCAAAATCGCGGCGGAAAGTCCCATGTTTTTGGCAGGTGTGATCTGCTGCTGATAAAGGTCGATCATCGACTGTTCAAAGTCTGCAAGGCTGCCTTCCTTTTTGTAGCCAAACTCCTTTTTGGCGATGTGGCTGTGCCCTTTCACCGCATGGCTGAAGCCGCCAAATTCCGTCAGAATCACGCATCGGCCCAGCTTGTCGGGCTTGAATTTATACGGACGGAAGTACACATGCAGGCTCTTGAAGTCGCCCACCTTTTGATCGTGCCAGCCGCTTGCATGGTCCACCGTGCGGGTCTGGTCCAGCTTCTGCACCAGTTCCAGCGTCTTTGCCGCATCAAACTGTCCCC
>JAGBGW010000056.1 GCA_017935825.1 Clostridia bacterium | reverse complement strand
TCGTCATCGTTATAGACGAGCTTGCCGACCTTATGATGACTGCTGCCGATGACGTTGAAACCGCGATATGCCGTATCGCGCAGAAGGCGAGAGCTGCGGGTATCCACCTTATTATCGGTACACAGCGTCCTTCTGTTGACGTTGTAACCGGTCTTATCAAGGCAAATATTCCTTCCCGTATCGCGCTGACGGTTTCCTCTCAGGTCGACTCCCGTACCATCATCGACTCCGCAGGTGCGGAGCGCCTGCTTGGTAACGGCGATATGCTCTATAACCCCACCGGCATGCTCAAGCCCCTGCGTGTACAGGGTGCCTACGTGCAGGATGCTGACCGCGACCGCGTCATCGACTTTGTCAAAGCCCAGGGCGGTCAGGTGGAATACGATCAGGACGTCATCGGCGCGCTGGAATCCGGCGCATCTGCCGCCGCTTCCGATACAGGAAGCAAGGACGATGACAACGAAGCGGAAGATCCGCTGCTGAGTGAAGCCATCGACACGGTGGTGGAGGGCGGACAGGCTTCCATCTCCCTTTTGCAGCGCAAGCTTCGCGTGGGCTATGCCCGTGCAGGTCACCTGATCGATACGATGGAAAAAATGGGCGTCGTCGGCGCCTCCGAAGGCAGCAAACCCCGCCGTGTGCTGATCACTGCCGAACAGTGGCGCACCATGGCAGGCGACAAGTGGGGTATGCCCTCCGATGGAGATGATTGAGTATGAAAAAACTGCATTTGGCAGCCCTTGGCTGCTGTAAAAATCTGGTGGATGCGGAAAAGATCCTCTACGGCTTTGCAAACGGTGGCTGGCAGCTCACCGATGAAGCAGGGGAGGCAGATGCCATCGTGGTCAACACCTGCGGCTTTATCGAATCTGCCAAGCAGGAGGCCATCGACACCATTTTGGAACTGGCGGCTGAGAAAAAAGACGGCTGCATCCTGGTGGCGACAGGCTGTATGGCACAGCGCTATCCCGAGGCCATCTTTGAACAGATGCCCGAGGTGGACTTAGTTGTGGGCATCGACCTTTGCGAGAACATCGTGTCCTATGTGGAAAATTTCACAGGCCGCCAAGTTTATATGCGTGAGCCGATCAAAAAGTATGAGACGGGCAAACGTCTTTACACGGGCATGCCCCACTACGCATACGTGCGTATCGCAGACGGCTGCGATAATTTCTGTACCTACTGCGCCATCCCCAAGATTCGCGGTCGTTACAGAAGCCGTGACTATGACGAAATCATGGCGGAAGTCCGCGAACTGGCGGCAAACGGCGTGCGCGAGATCATCCTTGTGGCGCAGGACACCACGCGCTACGGTCAGGATACGGGCACAGGCTCTCTTTCCATGCTGCTGCACGAAACTGCGCAGGTGGAAGGTGTGGAGTGGGTTCGCTTCCTCTATGCATATCCCGAAATGCTTACCGATGAGGTCATCAACGTCATCTGCGCCCACGACAATATCTGCAAATATGTGGACATTCCCATCCAGCATTGCAGTGACCCTGTCTTAAAGCGCATGAACCGCCGTATCATGAAGGCGGAACTGGAAGCACTTCTTGCAAAACTGCACGATCGGGGTATCTCCGTTCGTACAACCGTGATGACCGGCTTCCCCGGCGAAACGGAGCAGCAGCATGAGGAACTTCTTTCCTTCCTTGCCAAGTGGAAGTTCGACCGCCTTGGTGCATTCGCCTTCTGTCCCGAAGACGGCACCGCCGCAGAGAAAATGGACGGTCAGATCGACGAAGAAACAAAGCAGCGTCGACTGGATGAGATCATGACGCTCCAGCAGGGAATTTCCCTTGAAATTAACGAAAGCCGTGTGGGTAAGGTTTATCCTTGCGTGGTGGACAGCTTCGATTTTGAAGAAAATACCATCATTGCCCGAAGCACCCTGGAAGTACCAGAGGTGGACGGTACCATTTTGATCCCCCTTGCGGAGGATGAAGTGGAACCTGCCGCAGGCATGGTGCTGGACGTTCGAATTACAAAGGCTTTGCCTTATGACTTGATGGGAGAATTGCAATGAAACTTGAAACGATCAAAAAATTGCCCAATATTCTTTCCATGGCACGCATTTTGACGGTACCTGTCATTCTTGCGATCCTGATGCTCTTTACGGGGAATGTGGCATGTATGTGGGTGGCAGCGTTCCTGTTTGTTATCAGCTCCTCCACCGATTTTGTGGACGGCTATATCGCCCGTAAATATGATGCCATTACCAACTTTGGGAAATTCATCGACCCTGTCGCAGATAAGCTTCTTGCGGTGTCGGTGATGATCTGGGTGGCATACGACTGCGGCATCGGCTGGGTCACGCTGGTGGCGATCCTGACGACGGCACGGGAGTTTATCATCAGCGCATTCCGTCTGGTGGCCGTTACCGTTGGCGGCAAAGTTATTGCCGCGGGTTGGATCGGTAAAATCAAAACCGTTACCCAATACATTGCTTTGACTGCGTATATCGTAAAATACTGCGCGATCCCCGTGTTTGCAAATCTTGTATTTGTGGTATTTCTCATTATCTCCGCAGTGCTGACCGTCTGGTCCTGCGCAGATTACATCTGGAAAAACCGCGCAGTGCTTCAAGGTGAAATCAAATGATTGCTGAAATTTTGTCCGTTGGTACGGAACTTCTTTTGGGCGACATCGTCGATACCAATTCCCAGTACCTGTCGCAGAAACTCTCTGCCATGGGCATCGACGTGTACTACAGAAGCTGCGTGGGCGACAACAAGCTGCGCATGATGGATACCTTGCATCTGGCGCTTTCAAGAAGCGACATCGTCCTGATCACAGGCGGTCTTGGACCCACCATGGATGATATCACCCGCGAGTGTGTTGCCGAAGCTTTCGATCTGCCCATGGAGCAGGACGTCATCGCCGCCGAAATGATTCGCGCCCGTTACAGTAAAACGGGTAAGCAGATGCCTGACAATGCGCTGAAGCAGGCTTACGTGCCCCAAGGCAGCGTGGTGTTCCAGAATTCCTGCGGCACCGCACCCGGCTCTGCAACGCAGAAGGGCGATAAGACCATCATCGTCATGCCCGGTCCGCCCCACGAAATGCACGCCATGTTTGAAGAAAGCGTGCAGCCCTATCTTCTGCATGAGGATATGGAGACCATCCATTCAAGGACCCTTCGCATCTTCGGCGTGGGTGAACCTGTTTTGGAAGAAAAGATCCGCGACCTTCTCATCGTGCAGACCAATCCCACCATCGGCATCTATGTGGGCTTTGGCGAGGCAAGAATCCGCATCAGCGCCAAGGCAAAGAATGCGGATGAAGCGGAAGCTCTCATCGCGCCTGTGGCAGATGCGCTTTACGCAAAACTGGGCGATCTGATCTATGGGGAAGGGGAGACCACCATGGCAGAAGTGGTGGCTAATCTTCTCATCGATAAAAACAAGACCGTGGCAACCGCCGAATCCTGCACAGGCGGCATGATCGCAAGCGCCCTCGTTGGCGTGCCCGGCGTGTCCCAAAGCTTTATGGAGGGGCATGTGACCTACTCCAACGAGGCAAAGATGCGCATTCTGGGCGTAAAGGATGAGACCCTTGCAGCCCATGGTGCGGTAAGTACCCAAACTGCCTGCGAAATGGCGGAGGGCTTAAAGCGCATCAGCGGTGCGGATTACGCACTTTCTGTCACCGGCATTGCCGGTCCCGGCGGCGGAACGCCCGAAAAACCCGTAGGACTTGTGTACATCGGCTTTTGTGATGAAAACGGTCCTGTCGCAAGTAAGTATCTTTTTGACGGAGAACGCCAGCGCGTGCGCCAGCTTTCCATGCTCAATGCGCTGAATCAGCTTCGTCTTGCACTTCAAAAGAATTAAGAAAGAACGGTATAACGAATTATGGAAAAGCAGAAAGCACTGGATATGGCGCTTGCCCAGATCGAAAAGCAGTTTGGCAAAGGCTCCATCATGAAACTTGGCGACGGTTCCGGTCTGAATGTGTCGGTAATCTCCAGCGGTTGTCTGGAACTGGATATGGCGCTGGGCATCGGCGGCTTCCCCCGCGGTCGTGTCATCGAGATCTATGGTCCTGAATCTTCCGGTAAGACCACCATCGCACTGCACGCTGTGGCAGAGACCCAGAAGACCGGCGGTATCGCAGCATTTATCGATGCAGAGCATGCTTTGGACCCCGTCTACGCCGCAAACCTTGGTGTTGATATCAACCAGCTTTATGTCTCCCAGCCCGACAACGGTGAGCAGGCACTGGATATCGCAGATGCACTTGCAAGAAGCGGCGCCGTTGATCTGATCGTTATCGACTCCGTTGCGGCACTTGTTCCCAAGGCAGAACTGGAAGGCGATATGGGCGATTCCCATGTGGGTCTTCAGGCACGTCTTATGTCCCAGGCACTTCGCAAGCTTTCGGGTACCGTGGCAAAGAGCAAGACCATCGTCATCTTCATCAACCAGCTGCGTGAAAAGATCGGTGTCATGTTCGGCAACCCCGAAACCACTGCAGGCGGCCGCGCACTGAAGTTCTATGCAAGCATCCGTCTTGATGTGCGCCGCATCGATTCCATCAAGCTGGGCGGCGAACTTGTGGGTAACCGCACCCGCATCAAGGTGGTCAAAAACAAGCTTGCGCCTCCCTTCAAGATCGCAGAGTTTGATATCGTCTACGGCCGCGGCGTCTCCCGTGAAGGCTCCCTGGTAGACCTTGGTGTGGAATACGGCATCGTTGCAAAGAGCGGTTCCTGGTATTCCTATGAAGGCGAGCGCATCGGTCAGGGCAGAGAAAATGCAAAGCAGTTCCTCGTCGACCATGCGGAAATTGCAGCCGAAATCGAGCAGCAGATCCGTGCAAAATCCGCAGGTACTGCCGGCGAAGTTGAGGAAACGGAAGAATAAGACCTTTTGTCAGAACCTTGACAATACGCACCACAAGATGTACAATTTATGGTGGAGTTACCTTGACGTCTTGTGTTGCAGCAAATGCAATTTGAACCATAACAAGAGGAGTGGGTGGATACGCCGATTCCTCTTTTTCTATGACGTTTTGGACACTTCCATACCCCGGAAACGATTATGAAAATTGAAAAATCTAAACAGGAGGTGTTATCGTTTTGCAGGAATATGCATTTGCAGCTTTGGCTGCAGGTATGCCCGGCTGGGTAACGGCAGCGATTTCGGCAGTCGTACTGGCAGGCGGCATTAGCGTTGGTTATTTGATCCGCACCAACATGGCGGAGAAAAAGACCGGTTCCGCTGAGGAAAATGCACGCAGAATCGTGGAAGATGCGCGTCAGAAAGCGGAAACCATGAAGAAAGAAGCGCTTCTGGAGGCACGCGATGAGGCTCATCGCATCAGATCCGAGCAGGAGCGAGAAGCACGCGAACGTCGTGGCGAACTGAAAGCTCAGGAACGCCGCTTGAATCAGCGTGAAGAGAACCTGGAAAAGAAAATGGACCAGTTGGAGGCTCGTGAGGAGAACATCACCCGCAGACAGCGTCAGGTCCAGCAGATGCAGGAACAGACCGAAGAACTGCATCGTCAGCAGCTGGAACAGCTGGAGAAGATCTCCGGCATGAGCGTTGACGAAGCAAAGGCAATGCTGCTTGAAAACGTTGAAAACGATGCGAAGCATGATGCAGCGATCCTGATCCGTGACATTGAAGCACGTGCAAAGGAAGAGGCCGACAAGCGCGCCCGCAACATCATCTCGCTTGCTATTCAAAAGTGTGCTGCTGACCACGTTGCAGAAAGCACTGTGTCGGTGGTTCCGCTGCCCAACGATGAAATGAAGGGCCGCATCATCGGCCGTGAGGGCAGAAACATCCGTGCACTTGAAACTGCAACCGGTATCGATCTGATCATCGACGATACCCCCGAAGCAGTTATCCTTTCCGGCTTTGACCCCATCCGCCGCGAAGTTGCCCGTATCGCTCTGGAACGTCTCGTTCTGGACGGTCGTATCCATCCGGCAAGCATCGAGGAAATGGTCAACAAAGCACGCAAGGAAGTGGACACCCAGATTGCAGAAGCAGGCGACGCTGCTATTTTCGATACCGGCGTACATGGTCTGCATCATGAACTGGTCCGTCTGCTTGGCCGCATGAAGTTCCGTACCAGCTATGGTCAGAACGTTCTGAAGCACTCCATCGAAGTATCCCACCTGGCAGGCATCATGGCTGCAGAACTGGGTGCTGACGTTTCCCTTGCAAAGCGCGCAGGTCTGCTGCACGATATCGGTAAGTCCATCGACCACGAAGTCGAAGGTCCCCACGTACAGATCGGTGCAGACCTGGCTAAGAAGTACCGTGAAAACGCTCAGGTCATCCACGCCATCGCTGCACACCACGGCGATATCGAGCCCAAGACCATCGAGACAGTGCTTGTACAGGCAGCTGACGCAATCTCCGCTGCACGTCCCGGCGCACGCCGTGAGACGTTGGAGAACTACATCCGCCGTCTTGAAAAGCTTGAAGAGATCGCAGATTCCTTCGGCGGCGTTGAGAAGTCCTTCGCAATTCAGGCAGGCCGCGAGATCCGCATCATGATCAAGCCCGAGACCGTTGACGACGCAGGCGCAGTTGTTCTTGCCCGCGACATCGCAAAGAAGATCGAAGGCGAACTGGATTATCCCGGTCAGATCAAGGTCAGCGTTATCCGCGAGACCCGCGCTGTGGATTACGCAAAGTAAAAAAGCACAAAAAGAACGATACGATATGTATCGTTCTTTTTAATTATGCAAACAAAATACTTGATGAAAGCAGCAGATTGTGCTATCTTTGCATTAAGATCACATTAGGATGCCGTGGCATCCCGAAATAAGTATTTAAAGGAGATTATATTATGCAAGCACCCGTCGCACAACTTAAAACCAATCGCAAGCTTTGGAAGTATATCCTGTTTTCTATTTTGACTTTTGGTATCTACGGTCTCGTCGTCATGTCCAACGTCAGCACCGACCTCAATACCATTGCAAGTCGTTATGATGGAAAAAAGACCATGCATTATTGTCTGATTTTCTTCATCTTTTCCTGGCTGACCCTTGGTATTGCCCCCATCGTATGGTATCACAAGCTTTCCGCTCGTATCGGCAGCGAACTTGCTCGCCGCAACATTGCTTATAAGTTTGGCGCAGGTACCTTCTGGGGCTGGAATGTTCTTGGCAGCCTGATCGGCGTAGGTCCTTTCATCTATCTGCACAAGCTTCTTAAAGCCATGAACCATTTGTCCGGCAGCTACAACATCTACGGCTAAGCGCAAAATTAAAAGACGGTACAAAACGTACCGTCTTTTTTCTTTGTTTTGATTTCCCGGGCAATGTGCTTTTTACGGCTTGTCGGCGCGTACAAGCAGCATCATCGGCCGCCGCATCTCGTCATGGAAGTCGGCATTGGGCGGCGGCAGTGCGTCTTCCACAGCCTCTAAGGTGAACCCTGCATGCTTTAGCCCCATGAGAATCTGCGTCAGCGTGTGGTGATACTTTTCTACCTTGTGACCGAGGAACATGGTTTGACGAAGGGTGGGGTAGAAGTAGTCATCCACAGGCCAGTACAAAGGCGTTCCGTTTTCATCGGTGATCCATTCCTGTCCCACACCTGCGGTAAAAGTAGGATGCTCGATGTTAAACAGAAAACTTCCGCCGGATTTGAGACAAGAAAACACCTTTCGATAAATTTCGTCAAGATCCTCGATATAATGCAGTACAAGGTTGGAAATCACCACATCGTAGGTGTTTTCGGGATAGCCAAACGCACGAAGATCGCAAAGCTGATAATCGATACGGGCATCGGCATTCTTTGCCTTCGCCGTTTCGATCATTTTCGCACTTGTGTCAATGGCAGTGACAGCTTCCGCACCCATTTGGACAGCATATTTGCTGTGCCAGCCATAGCCGCAGCCAAGGTCCAGCACCGTTTTTCCCTTCAAATCGGGGAAAAGCTTTTGAAACTGCTGCCATTCACCTGCACCGTCCAGTCCGCATTGGCTTCTGGACATCTGAGCATAGCTTGCGAAAAAATCCGGGTTATCGTACAGGGACATAAATCAGCCGAAAACCTTCTTGACCTGGTTTGCCATGCGCTCGCCGTAGATCTCAAACAGCTCTTCAAAGTCTGCCAGCTTGCCTGCGATTGCGGTGGGGCCGTAGTGGATGACGGGGTGGCCGAATGCGTTGCCGCTGGAATAGGGCATCATGCCGCAGAAGAGCATGTGATGCAGAATGCCGGTAACAGCAATTTCAGCACCGCCGTGGGTGTAAGCTGCGGTTGCGAATGCGCCGCCGATCTTGCCCTTGAGGTCAAATGCGCAGGGTGCCTGTTCAAGGAATGCGCTCATCTTTGCGCTCATGGTGCCGTTGTAGGTGGGGGTACCTGCGATCAGGCAGCAGCTTTCGTTGACGTATGCTGCATCCACATCTTCGATGGGGAATGCCT
>JAGBGW010000055.1 GCA_017935825.1 Clostridia bacterium | reverse complement strand
GGGAGGGCACGGCGGCCCTCCCCTACGATTGTTTGCATCACCGATTTTGTCATCCTGAGCGAAGTCGAAGGATCTCTAACTTTTCCGCTGTTTTTTGTACATCGATCCTTCTGCGACTACGCACACGTTTGCGAGCCATCGCCCCTACGGCGGTGTGGGGCGGTCATGCGTTTTTGTTCTATCCAACAATTTACACGCGGACCGTCGGGGACGACGGTCCCTACGAGGTTTTTGTTTATATCAGACTTTGTAGGGGTCAAAACGGATTCAAAATAAAAACGCCGCATGGGGTTCCACACGGCGTTTGTTTTTATTGCGGTTAGTCCTTGAGCATCTCCACGGCGCGCTCTACCATCAAGGGAATGCTGGTCAAAACGGGGGTTTTCACCTGCTGGACTTCGGGCATGATGGCGATCATGCTGCCCTGGGCAAGGACAATGACGTCGCACTGACCGTCCAGACCGATGATCTTATCGCGGAGCATATCGTTGTGCTTCTTTGCATCGCCTGCAAAGAGGGCTTCCATTGCGCCATCGACGACACACTCGACGATCTCAACTTCCTTACCTGCAGCAGCGGCGCAGCGCTCGATGAGGCGGCGGGAGGGACCGACGGTGGTGGTGTTGGTGGTGACAAGTGCGATCTTGCTGCCCAGTTCCACTGCCTTTTCTGCCATGGGCTGATCCACTTTCAGCACGGGGATATCCAAAAGCTTCTCGTAGATGTCGGCCACTTCGCTGACGGAAGAGCACTGGTTGACGATCAGGTCAGCACCTGCTTCCTGTGCCATCATAGCATAGGCGCACATGCGCTTGATGATGGAAGGCGTGGGACCTTCGTTTGCCAGAATGTCCTGAATGAGGGAGTCCTCGGTCAAGAGATTAACACGGATGGAAGGATCGATCGCCTTGAACATATCCTTGATATCCTGATGATTGGAAGTGCTGGTACCTAAGATCATGACATGCTTACCCATAATGATTTCTCCTTAAATAAAATATTATATTGAAACTACCCCTCAGGCACTTCGTGCCAGCTCCCCTGACAAGGGGAGCCTTGCAGCGGGGCGGGATTTAATCTTCGCGCTTGTTTGCGCGGTCGACGACCACTTTCAGTGCATCCTCTGCGCCCACGTTGCCGGGGAAGACCACATAGCACACGCCGGGATATTTGCTTTCAGGACCAAGCTGCCACCCGGGGATGCCGGGCAGAGCCTGTCCAAGGACCCATGCGCGCTTTGCACCAAGGCCTTTGACACCGATGTCGGAAGAGGTGATGCCGCCCTTGGCAATGACGAAGGCAGGCATGACGTCCAGATCCTGCACGATCTTCACCAGTGCGGCGGAGACACCAAGGGAGAACTTCAGGTTCTCTTCGCTGTTGCCCTCGGTCTTGCGCACCACGCGGCGGGAGGTGAACACAACTGCGGTCTTGCCCGATACGATGGTTTCACGGACACGTGCCACCATGTCGGCGATGTATGCGGCGGCACCGTCTTCGGTTTCCAGCTGCATAACATCAAACTCCATGGGAGATACGCAGTCAAGGGTCAGAAGCTGCTCAAGCTGCAGGGTGGTCTTCTTTACATGAGAGCCCACGATGACCAGACCGCCCAGGGTGGAACCCGTGCAAAGCTGTGCGCCGGAAAGCAGGGGCTTTTTGTCGATGGCTGCCATGACGCGCACAAGACCTGCTGCCACGCGGAACATGAAGCGCTTGCCCTGTGCCATGGCCTTATAAAGACCTGCCACGAAGACTTCCATATCGGCATAGTCTGCGCTGTTGACCACGACTTTTTCAAAGTTCTTCACCTGCATCAAGGCTTCGCAGACCGCATCCTCACCTTCCAGACGGATCATGTCAAGGCTGATGGAGTGGATCACTTCATCTTTGGGCAGTTCGGGGTTCTTTTCACGCACCCAGTCCTTCAGATCGCTGGAAGCATAGCCAAAGGTGGTGTCCTTTGCAAACTCGGTCATGCCTGCAGGCACAAGGGTGTCGCCTTCCAGCACGTAATGCACATCACCGATGGTAAATCTGCCGCCTTCGGGGAAGAAGGGGGCGATGATCTCGCCGTCCACATCGCCAAGACCTGCTTTG
>JAGBGW010000054.1 GCA_017935825.1 Clostridia bacterium | reverse complement strand
TAGCTTTTTGGAAATTACTTGTACTGAACGCCTGCACGGAAGACGTGCTTTGCGCCGCCTGCGTACATGATGGACAGGTCTTCCACGGGGTTGCCGTCCACGAGGATGACGTCTGCGCACTTGCCGACCTTGATGGAACCGGTCTCATCTGCAATGCGGCAAAGCTTTGCGGAGTTGATGGTTGCCTGCTTCAAGATCTCAAGGTTGTCCCAGCCGTAGACTTCCTTACGGATGCGGAACTCTGCACCGGGTTCACGACGGTAGGAACCGATGGTAACGTCGGTACCCCAGCCGATCATGACATCGCCGCGCTCGTAAGCATGGCCAAGATGTGCCTTGATCTTCTCGATGAGCTTGGTGACCTTTGCGATGACCTGACGGCCGTAATCGGTGTTGGGGTCAGTATGCTCAACTAGGTCTGCAGTGATTGCAAGGGTGGGTACGATGCCGTGATCGTCCTTGTTTGCAAGGATATCAAGAGAACGGTCGTCAATGAAGCTTGCATGCTCGACGGTTGCCACGCCAAGGCTGACTGCCTGGTAGATTGCGTCGCCGCCGTGGGAATGGATCGCGCAGTAGGAACCCTTCTGCTTTGCAATCTTCACAGCTTCTGCGATCTCATCGTCGTCCATGATCGGAACACCGGGGTTGGAACCGGATGCCATCATGGAGCCGGAGCCATAGAGCTTGAGGAAATCCACACCCTTAGCAAAGTTGCGGCGTGCGAAGTAACGCATGGAATCGCTGCCGTCTACATTGTAGGGCGTAAGGAAACCAAAGTCCTTATCGGGGGTGCAGCCTGCTTCCGTGGGGCACAGGGTCAGACCGCAAGTAAGGATGCGGGGACCTGCAAACATGCCGCGGTTGATTGCATTGCGCACGGAGACGACGGAGAAGACCTTGTCTTCGCCGCAGTCACGGACGGTGGTGTAACCAAAGCCCAGCATGACCTGTGCAAACTCCAGAGCCTCAAGGGGACGCATGGAGTCGTCCACGAAGCACTGCTCTGCGATCAGGTCACGGGTGGAAGAAAGGTGAAGATGTGCATCGATCAGACCGGGCATTGCGGTCATACCGTGTGCATCGATCTCCTGATCCACGGTGCCGAAGTCTGCGCCGCATGCTGCGATTTCTGCAATGTTACCATCGCGGAACAGCAGATCGCCTTCTACAAGGTCGGTACCCTCGGTCAGTGCAGGGATAAATTTGCAGTTACGAATTGCAACAGTTGCCATTTTTCAAATTCCTCCTTGAAGAGAAATGGATTGTAAATTATGCAGCCTTCTGCTCTTTCTTGTAGAGACGGTGCAGGATGATACCGGCGACACAAGCAACGCCCATTGCAGCGATCATAATGCAGAATACGGTGGTGTAGCCTGCATTGCCCTGGGTATCGAGAACCTTACCAATGACCTTGGGAAGCCACAGGTCGGAGGAGTAACCGATAACGGATACAAGACCAACGATGGTGCCCATCAGGTGTGCGGGGGTGGATTTAAGCTGCTTGTAAACGGTGGACTCAGAAGAGTTGTTCAGACGGAAGCAGAAGATAACTGCCAGTGCAACAACGATTGCAGGGATGACCCAGGTGTTCTTCTCAGGGATGATGAACAGAAGGATCGCGGTGAAGATTGCCATGCCTGCGGTTGCAGTCCAGACAAGCTTGGGAGTGGAACCGCCCAGTTTCTTGTCGCGAAGGGTGCCGCCAACGGGAGAAGCAACGATCTTAACACCGTAACGGGTGATAACACCGAATGCAGAAGCCAGAGCTACAGGCAGTACATATACGGAGTTGAGGTAGGGAGACATGTAGGTCAGGCAGGAGGATGCCATGTAGGAACCCATGACCATGAATGCTGCAAGCCAGGTGATGGGCTGCTTGAGGCAGTCGACCAGAGACTTCCAGGTGAACTTCTCAGCCTTTGCATTTGCTGCTTCAGCGTTGACCTGTGCCCACTTCTTATAATCGTAGAAGAACAGGATGCCGATACCGGTGAGGAAGTAGAATCCGGACATGATCAGGATGACCCAGCGGAAACCTGCCTGGGTGCCGATGGAGCCTGCGAAAAGAGCAGTCAGACCAAGGGACAGAACGCAGGTGAGGATACCGTCGATGGTATTGCAGGTACCAAACAGACGACCCTGCTCCTCATTGGAGCCCATCATACCAACGCACTTGCAGTATGCGCCCCAGTTCATGGAGGTGGGGATTGCAAGGATGATGTAGATGATGCGGGTTACTTCAAAGCTGGGGAAGGTTGCAAGTGCAAAACCGCAGACGCCGCATGCCAGGCATGCAAACACCAGCAGAGCCTTGGGGTTCCAGATGTCGGAGAACAGACCGCCGAAGAAGATCAGCGGAGTGCCCAGGATTGCATATGCACCAAGCAGTGCACCCATCTGCTCGTTGGTGAAAGCGAATGCAGACTGGAAGGGAACGTAGAAGATGACGCAAAGGTAGAGGATGTTGAACATACCACAGGAAGCTGCCAGAAGGAACAGAGGCAGCATCTTACCTTTGAGGGCGGAATTTTTCTTTTCCATGATGACTCTCCTTATAAAATATGATATCAGTGTTTCGGACCCATGCCTGTCGCCTCTCCTGCAAATCCGGCAGGCAAAACCGCATCAGCGAATGCGATTTAGTGAATCCGATTCGATTAATGAATAATTTACTCGGCTTTCCTGCCTTTGTCAACAGTTTTCACCGAATTGCATTCACTTTTTTTCATTTCATTCTGTCATTTTGACACGATTTGAATATTTTCTGTGCATTGTCTTGCATTCTGTCGTTTCTTCCGTTATAATTTTGCTGAATCAGATTCATTGAACAAAGAGGTCTCGCCTATGGTAACCAGAAAACAACAGGCTGCACTGTCCAGAGAAAAACTGCTCGATGCAGCACGCGAACTGATCATCGAAAACGGCTACAACAACATTTCCATCGTGGACATCACCCGCGCCTGCAATATGTCGGTGGGCAACTTCTACCATTATTTTAAGAGTAAAGAAGAACTGATCACCGTACTGGAGCGTGAAGGCTATGATCAGGATGTGGTCATTCTGCAGAACATGAAAGGTCAGCCCATCTTGGAGCAGCTGCGCTTTTATATGGAAAGCTATATTGATCTGATGGTCAATACCTATGGACATCACTTCAATCGTCAGTGGTTCATTCATTATCTGAATAATCCCACCCCCATCGATGATC
>JAGBGW010000053.1 GCA_017935825.1 Clostridia bacterium | reverse complement strand
GTCTGTTCGATGACGCCGCTTGCGCTGACACTTGCCACACCCTCGATGCCTTCCATTTCATTCATCAAAGAATCATTGACAAAGTTGGAAAGCGCCATAATATCCGTCTGTTCCCGATCCACAGCCACAACCGCCACCGGCAGCATGGAGGGATTGAGCTTCAGAATCGTGGGGGTACCCACAAGATCACTCCAGGCGCCGTTGATCAGATTGATCTTTTCACGGATCTCGCCGGTGACGATATCCATATCCGTACCTTCGGCAAACTCCAGCATGACGAGGGAATAGTTTTCACCCGATGTGGAGGAAACCGACGATATGCCATCCAGCGTCGCCATGGACTGTTCCATGGGACGGGTGATCTCATCTTCCACTTCCTCGGGACTTGCACCGGGATATGTGGTCATGACGATGACATAGGGCAGGTTGATCTCCGGCAAAAGGTCCGTGGTCATATTGTTGAAGGACACAAAGCCCAGCACAATGACCAGCACCACAGCAACAAAGACCGTCATGGGTTTACGGACAGAAAACTTAGGCAACATAAAAGCACCACCATTTGCGAATTAGCATATTATACATTTCAACTGTACGCCACACACGCTGCAAAGTCAAACAATTCGATAAAATTATATATATTTTTAATTTTGCCAATAAAAAAAACGGACACAGATGTGTCCGTTTGTAAAATCGATGGATTATTCTTCCCAGTTGTAAGCTGCGATGAGAGCTTCCTTCAGTTCCACATCCTCAACGTTGTCGATGTCGACCAGCTCCCAAACACCGGGATGACGAAGTGCCTGATGGACGATGGACTGATCCATGTCGCGGGTGCACTGTGCCATGGTCTTGTGGGTTGCCTTGGAGTAGTCAACCAGCATGTCGCGGAACTTGTTCTGGGGTTCCTTACGCTCGGGGGGATAGCCTGCACCCTTGAGTTCGGGACGGAACAGCTGCTGGAACATCATCTCAAGACGCTTCTCAGCTGCCCAGCCGTAGTCCTTGTTCAGTGCAAGGGAGATGCTGTTGCCATCGTTGATCTGGGGGAAGAGGAATGCATCCAGGGGTTCCAGGCACTGGGTGGAGAACACGCCGGGGAAGCAAAGCTCTGCGTTGATATAGCCGGTACCGGTGCCGCAGCCGCCGACCATGAAGTCCACGCGGCCCAGGTTCAGAAGCAGGCCGGTCAGGTAGCCGTTGGTCAGGTAGTTCAGAGGGCTGTCGTCGGGACCCTTCATACCGATGTTGATGATCTCATGACCCATGGGAACAGCAACTGCAACCAGTGCGTTGTAAACATCCTGATTGCGGTGAGCGGTGCTGATTTCAGTTACAATACCGATTTTCATGTTGAAAAAACTTCCTTTCGTTTTATCTGTCCGTTTTGATACCCGAACGAATCGGGAAACGTTTTCTTGTTTCCATTTTAACAGAGCCTCCCCCCGTTTTCAAGGCATAATGCTTTTCAAAACAGTGCAAAGACAGTATAATAGACAGGCGGATCGAAAATCTGTTTTTACCATACCGACAATACAATGGAGGCTTTTTGAAAATGAAAGCATTTATTACCGTTCTTGGGCGCGACCGCCGCGGCATCATCGCAGCCGTCAGCGCAAAGCTTTTGGAATACGGCGTAAACATTCTGGACATCACCCAGACGGTTTTGCAGAACAACTTCACCATGATCATGTTCGTCGAGCTGGAAGACCCTTCCGTCACCATCGAGATGCTGTCCGATGCAATGGATGAAGTAGCCAAGGACATCAGCATGGTCATCCGCGTACAGCGTGAAGATATCTTTGACTCCATGAACCGCATCTGATAAGGAGAAATTCTTATGATCTCAGCACATGAAGTCATGCAGACGCTGGAGATGTTCGACCATCAGCATCTGGACGTGCGCACCATCACTTTGGGCATCAGCCTCCAGGACTGCGCACATCCCGTTGCAAAGATCGCAGCCCAGCGCATTTACGATAAGATCACCCATACGGCAGAACGTCTGCCCCAGGTCAGCCACGATATTTCCCGTCAGTTCGGCGTGCCCATCATCAACCGCCGCATTTCCGTCACCCCCATCGCGCAGGTGGCGGCAGCAAGCGAAACGGAAGATTATGTCATTTTCGCCCAGGCGCTGCAGCGCGCAGCAGATACCGTGGGCGTGGACTTCATCGGTGGCTTTTCCGCCCTTGTGCATAAGGGCATGACCCGTGCAGATGAAAAGCTGATCCGCTCCATCCCCGAGGCACTGGCAGTGACCAAGAACGTCTGCTCCAGTGTCAACGTGGGCTCCACCCGTGCAGGCATCAACATGGATGCAGTGCGCCTGATGGGCGAAATCATCAAGCTTACCGCAGAGCGCACCAAGGACGACGATGGTCTTGGCTGTGCAAAGCTTGTGGTCTTTGCAAATGCCGTTGAAGATAACCCCTTCATGGCAGGTGCATTCCACGGCGTGGGCGAAGGCGAAAGCGTAGTCAACGTTGGTGTCAGCGGCCCCGGCGTGGTCAAGCATGCACTTGAAAAACTGACCACCACCGCATCCTTTGACGATGTGGCGGAGACCATCAAAAAGACCGCATTCCAGATCACCCGTATGGGTCAGTTGGTGGCACGGGAAGCCTCCAAGCGGCTGAATGTTCCCTTCGGCATCGTGGACCTGTCCCTTGCCCCCACCCCTGCACGCGGCGACTCCGTTGCCCGTATTTTGGAGGAGATGGGTCTGGAAGTCTGCGGTACCCACGGCACCACGGCAGCACTTGCACTGCTCAACGATGCGGTCAAAAAAGGCGGCGTTATGGCATCCTCCCACGTTGGCGGACTTTCGGGCGCTTTCATCCCCGTAAGTGAAGACGAAGGCATGATCGCAGCGGTTGAAAACGGCACCCTTACGCTGGAAAAGCTGGAAGCCATGACCTGCGTTTGCTCCGTCGGTCTTGACATGATCGCAGTGCCCGGTGATACGAGTGCCCAGACCCTTTCTGCCATCATCGCAGACGAGGCAGCCATCGGCGTGGTCAACAACAAGACCACCGCAGTGCGTGTCATCCCTGCACCCGGCAAGACCGTGGGCGACAGTGTTTCCTTCGGCGGTCTGCTAGGTACCGCACCCGTGATGCCCGTGCACAACGAATCCAGCGAAGTGTTCATCCACCGCGGCGGCAGAATCCCTGCACCGCTGCATAGTTTGCGCAATTGATACAAGATCAATTGCGCGATGAATTGCGGCAAGCCGCATGAATTGGCTTACGCCATGAATTGCATCTGCGATGCATGAATTGCCCCTTACGGGGCGTAATGTTCTGTCGGGTCACTTTGCTGATTCGGGCATCAAAACATTATGATGCGCAGCATCAATTCATTGTAAAACAAAAAGGACAGAGAAACATTCTCTGTCCTTTTTGTTTTACCCCACGTACTGCGGAATCGTCACCGAGGCGGTAAACATGTCGCCGTTGATGAAGATGTCGAAGGTACCGTTTTGCAGTTTCATAAGACTCGTCGCGATGGAAAGCCCAAGGCCGCTGCCCTCTGCCTCGCTGCGGGAGGCATCGCCGCGGACGAACCGCTCCATCAGTTCATCGGGGCTGATGTTCAGCTGTGCTTTGGAGATATTGCGCACCATGACGGTGACATTGCCGTCGTAGCAGTAGGAATCCACATACACCCGTGTGCCGGGCATGGCGTACTTTCGGATGTTGCTGAAGATGTTGTCAAACACGCGCCAGATATGGCGGCCGTCCGCCCAGATGTGGACGTCGGCGCTTTGCCCCATGACGATCTGCAGATCGCACTTTTGAAGGACATCTTCGTACTCCGCCGCGCACTGGTCAAGGAATTCTGCAAGGTTCATCTTCATGCAGTTTACAGGCAGTGTGCCCGAGGCTGCCTTGGAAGCTTCCACCAGATCGTCGGTGAGTTTTTTGAGTCTCTGGGACTGGCGATCCAGCACTGCAAGGTATTCTTGTGCGTTTTCGCTTTGCAGACCCTCGCGCTTCATCAGATCGATGTAGCTGATCAGCGCCGTCAAAGGCGTTTTGATATCGTGGGAAACGTTGGTGATCAGTTCTGTTCTGAAGCGTTCGCTCTTCAGGCGTTCATTTGCCGCAAATGCCGCCGCATCGCCCACCTGATTCAGGTTCTCTGCATGGGACTTCATGTCGATGAACATGTACTTTGTGTCCACCTTGTAGTCAAGATTGCCGCCTGCCAGTTCCTTGCCTGCAAGGCGCAGCTGTTTGAATTGGTACAAGTAAACCACCACCAGTGCAAGCACCGCCACGGGGTATACAAACCACAGCAGCACGGCGAAGGGTGCATGATAATTGAACGTACGAATGGACAGCAGAATGTAGAACGCAAAAACGCCCGATACGATGAGCACACCGCGCCACACCGAGGGGATCATGCGAAGGATGCGGATGCACCACTTCATCCCTTTCCAGATCACACGGACGATGGCTCCCATCAGCGTGGAGCGCCAGAACGTGCCGCTTTTGATGCGGATGGCGATGGTCATCATCGTCAGCATCAGCACCGCTACCATCATGGCGCCGAACAGTGCCGCAAGCCACAGGTATTCGGTCATATCCAGCGCCCACCAGATCATAAGATAAGCACCTGCGCCAAGAAGGAACTCTGCGCCGCCTGCCACCAGAAGGTAGATTTCCAGATATACCCGATCCAGCGCACCGACGCTGATGCCCTCTTTGCCCTTCTTATGCCCTGCCGCCGCCATCAAAAAGATAAAAAGCGCGATGATGGCGATGGTACAAAGTACCACGGCGGTGAAGAAGGCATCGGTATAAGGGTAGAAGTGATACATTACATGATACAAACAGCTGCCCGTATAATAGCCCGAAATGGTGGGTGCGTCGATGATGGCAAGTATGCCTGCACAAAAGACAGCCACCACCGTCAGGATGCTCAGCGCGATCAATGCACTTGCTTTGACCCATGTATTGTGTTTAATCACGAATACCGTCTCCTCTGTCTATTTTGTACCCTTGCCCCCAGACCACTTTGATGTATCTGGGATGTGCAGGGTCGATCTCAATTTTCTCACGCAGGTGGCGCACATGCACCGCAACAGCGCCGTCGCCCGAAAATGCCTCTTCCTGCCAGACCTGCTCGTAGATCTGGGCAGAAGGGAACACGCGCCCCGGGTTGCTCATCAAAAGGTGCAAAATGCCGTATTCGATGGGTGTCAGGCGGACGGGTTCACCGTCCACACAGACGGACTTTTGATCGTCGTCCATCTCGATGCCGCCCACCCGAAGCACGCCTTTTTTCTGCACCTGTCCGCCAAGGCGCTCGTATCTTCTAAGCTGGGATTTGACCCGTGCGATCAGCTCGATGGGGCTGAAGGGCTTGGTGATATAGTCATCCGCGCCAACGGAAAGACCGATGACCTTGTCAGAATCCTCGCCTTTTGCAGTAAGCATGATGACGGGAATATTGCTGAAGGTACGAAGCTCCGCCAAAGCACTGATGCCGTCCATCACGGGCATCATCACGTCCAGCAGCACAAGGGATACATCCTCATTTCTTACGATCTCCAGCGCCTCTTTGCCGTTGGATGCGGTGAAGATGTCGTAGCCTTCGCTGGTTAAATATATTTTCAAAGCGCTGACAATGTCGCGCTCGTCGTCACAAATCACAATTGCACTCATGTTAACCAACCTCCGATTACTATAGTATCAAATTTAGCTTTAAGAACAAAGGTTTTAAGTGTTTAAGATTCTTTTAATCCATATAAAAAGACCGCATTAAGAATACACTTTGCAGAAAAGTGATATTGAAACTTCACGGTTTCAGTGATATTATATTCGCCATTTTAACTGTCCGAAGGACAATATAACTTGGCGTAAGCCAAATATAACTGCGAAGCAATATAACTCGCCGTCAGGCGAATATAACTGAGGCACACTTCCTAAGGAAGTGTGCCTCAAAGCGGTCTTTTGTTACAATACAATTTGATTTTTATCTGCTGGGTACGATGACGTGGATGGCATCGGGGATGTTGCGGATGACGATGTCGGATGCGCCCTTTGCATACTCGCCGTCCAGTGTCCAGTCGATGGATTCGTCGATCTTTATACTGACCTCATCCGCCGCGCAGAACGTCAGGTACTTTGCGTGATACTGCTGGGAAAGAAGGCTGTAGACGATGTTGCCCAGCTCCTGCATGGTTTCAGGACTTTTCACAAGCAAAAGCTCAAACAGACCGTCGTTCATATCCACGGCTTCGTTTTCCATGGAAAGGATGCCTGCAATGGAGGTGGAATTGCTGAAGGCGGCAAAAATGTAGTCATCTTCAAACACATCGCCGTCACGGGTCTGTACGCGCATGGGAATGGGACGAATCTGCGACAGATCTTTGATGCCCTGCAAGACATAGGCAAGATGACCCAGAGAGTTTTTCACCTGCTGGGGCGTTTCGTAGCAGACAGAAGTGAATGCGCCGCAGGATGCAACGTAGGCGTAGTAGCGGTCGTTGAAGGTGCAGATGTCCAGGGTCTTTTCCTCACCCCACATGATGTCCCGCGCCGCCTGCAGGGGGTCTTTGGAAAGCTTTAAGCTGGAGCCAAAGTCGTTGGTACTGCCTGCAGGGATGTAGCCCAAAGGTCCGTCGTAGCCGATCATCATCAGCCCATCGATCACCTCATTTAAAGTGCCGTCGCCGCCGATGCAGACGATCAGTGCCGCGTCACTTCCGCTTTGCTTTACAAAATCCCGTGCATCGCCCGACTTTTGCGTCATGCGCACTTCGCAATAATAGCCGCCCGTCTGGAACACGTCGATGATCTGGGGCAGGTATTTGTTTGCCCGTTTGGTGCCCGACTGGGGGTTCATAATCAGCAGCAGTTTTTGATCCATAAAAATCACACCATGCCAATCCAATTTCAAAATATCGCAGCATTTTTAGCTGCATTAAAGTTATAGCAAATAACCGCCGCAACATGCAATAGATTTTTGAAATCCTTACAGAAAATAAGTTTTTTCGTAAAGATGCAACAAAAAAGGAGAAGCGATTTTCCTCACTTCTCCTTTTTGTTTTTACTCAGGCTTTCTCATAAACAGAATGCCGAGGGTATCGGGACCGCAGTGACCGCAGATGGTGCAGCCTGCGTAAGTGTAGTACACTTCTTCAAAGTCCACATACTTTTTGATTTCTGCCAATACCACCTCATCCGCCTTGGGCGTTGCGCTGGAGCGGGTGATGAAAATGCGGCGGGTGTCGATATCGTCACGACCCTGCAGCTGGTCAGCAACATACTTGACCAGGCACTTTTCAAAGGGTCCGCGATACTTCTTTGCCACACCCATCTTACCGTCTTTGACCACAATGCCGGGTTTGATGTTCAGTGCAGTACCCATCAATGCAGAAGTTGCGCTGCAGCGGCCGCCTTTATAAAGGAATACAAGATTGCTGATGACGAAGCTGGCCTCTACAAGATCTGTTAACTTTTCGCATTCTTCCTTGATCTGGGAAGCAGGCATACCCTGTGCAGCACGTTCTGCTGCCTCGATGACGATATGACCAATGCCGGTGGAAAGGTTACGGGAGTCTACCACGTATACACCTTCACCGATCTCCCCTGCTGCAAGGTTTGCATTCTGGCAGCTGGCGGACATTTCGCTGGAAAGGCTGATGTGTACGATCTCGGTTTCCCCATCCAGATACTGCGTGAAATGATCGATATAATCCTGCACAGCAGGCGCAGAGGTTTTGGGAAGGATCTTCTTGTCCTCGAACAGATCAAAGATCATCTGAGGCTTTGCGTCCACACCATCGCGATACATGGTGCCATCCAGATTGACATACAGCGGAACGATTTTTACGCCGTATCTTTCAACAAGTTCCGCAGACAAGTCGCAAGTACTGTCAGCGGTGATGACAACTTTTTTTGCCATAGAAAGTTTACACCTCCATTCATTTTATCTATTATAACACAGATTTGATCACGCGCTCAACGCAACCAACTGTGGAATTACCTTACAGTTCCAGAACCATATTATACCACACCGCGCCGCCGTGGACAGAGCCTGCGATACCATGGTCTTGAAAACCAAACTTTGCATAATAGGCAAGCTTTTCCTTTTTGCAGGTGAGAGTGATGGCTTCTTTCCCCCGCGCGATACAGGCATCGACCATATGGCGAATCAATTGCGCCGCAATGCCCTGCCTGCGAAAGTCGGGATGCACGCAGACACTGAAGATCGCCTGAATGGGAAAATCCCGATTGTGCAGGGAGATATCCGAAAACATCTCGTCTTCGATGTAGAGCTTGTCGATCACCGCGCCCATGATATGTCCCACCACGCGGCCGTCGCGTTCAAAGACAAAAAAGCTTTCAGGATAGGCAGCGATCCTGCTTCGGATGGAATCAAGGCTTGCGGCTTCCTCTTCGGGAAATCCCAAAGATTCCACCTGGGTGCACGCCTGCAAGTCTTTCATTTTCACCTGTCGGATGATGTCTGCCATCGCGTTTCCCTCATGCGGTTGATTCTGTTAGCAGTATAGCAGTTTTACATACTTTATACAATCGGGCAAAATATTAATTTTGCACAAGAAAAGGCGATATGCATCAGCATACCGCCCGAACATCATGCATTTTGTTTGGCGACTTTTTTCAGATACCTTCGAAGCAGCCAAAGTGCAAACAGTGCGCCGCAGCCTTCGCCCGCCACGATGGCAAAGGTCAGACCAACGTAACCGAAGAGGGCATTTAAGATGTACATAAAGGGAATGTAGAACGCCAGCTGGCGCACGATACTGTGGATGAGAGTGCCGCGGCCGTTGCCCATGGCCTGCATGCAGTAGGACGTATGGAAGTTCAAAAACTGCAAAGGCGCCGCAAGGCAGCGGATGCGAAGGAACAGTGCCGCAAACGAGAGCGTTGCAAGCGCCGCCTGTGCATCGGAGCCCGTGGAAAGGAAGATGCGGGTAAACCCGGGTGCAAAAATCAGGAACATCACGATGCTTACTGCCGCAATGGAAAGACCGTAAAGCCGTGCGGTGTCAATGGTCTTTTTCATTCTCTCGCGGTTGCCCGATGCGTAGTTATAGGCCACGATGGGCAGCATGCCCTGGCAGATACCGATGTTGATGGCGTTGGGCACGCGCTCCACCTTCATGACGATGCCGATGCCTGCCAGCACAAGGTCGCTGTGGGCGGCGGCAAGTGCGTTGAGCACCACGTTGGACACGTCAAGCAGCGCCGTCAGCATGGCGGAGGGAATACCCACCGCAAAAAGGCTCTTTGCATTTTCCTTGCCGATTTTAAGTGCATCGGAAGGACGGATGCCAAGGGGCGCGGTCTTGGTCGCCTGACGGAAGGCGTAAAGAAGATAGACGCAGGATGCAACGTTGGAGATCAAGGTTGCAAGTGCCGCACCAGCCACCTCCATACCGTCGGGCAGGATGACAAACATAAACAGCGGATCGAGAATGATATTCAAAATACCGCCGCCGGAAAGACCGAAGCTTGCCTGCTTTGCATAGCCCACGTTACGAAGAAGGTGTGCGATGGTGTTCATCAAAATGCTGGGCAGTGCGCCAAGGACGACAACGTACAGCGCATACTGACGGGCAAAGCCGATGGTGGCATCGGATGCGCCCAGCATGCGCATGATGGGGTCCATGAAAAGACCGATCAAAAGAGAATACGATACTGCCGCCAAAATGGCGCCGTAGAAGCTGAAGGCACTGACACGGCGTGCCTCTTCCTCCTTCTTTGCACCGATGAGGCGAGCCACAAGACTGCCGCCGCCAACGCCGAAGAGGTTGGAAAAGGAGATCATCATCAGCATCAGTGTCAGCGACAGCGATGCCGCCGCCATCATATAGGAATTGCCCGTTCTGCCAATGAAGAATGCGTCCACCATGTTGTAAACAAGATGGATCAGCTGGCTGATGATGGTGGGTACTGCCAAGGTCATCAGCGCCTTGGGGACGGGTACTTTTTCAAATAATTCCTGCTTGCTTACTTCCTGTTTTTTTGCCTGTGTCATAATACCGTTTACGCTTTCCTGAAAAATTCAACTTTATTATATATTTTACGCTTTTATGTGGTATTTGCAAGCAGATGTCCCGATTCTTTACACAACAAAGCCCCGAAAAATCGCCATCATTTTCGGGGCTTTGCCATCCTTCTTCTATGCTCAGAACATTATTCTTCTGTTTTTTCCAGACCCTTGGCAAGGAATGCCAGCTGCTTGAAGCGGGTCTTGTCGATGCGGCGCAGGATGGACACAAGCTCATCGTCGCCCATGACGGTGTTGCGTCCGTGGGCATATTCTGCATCCACTTCCACCTTGATCTTTGCAACGATGTCATCGCGCTTGTCAACGGCAAGATCGCCACGCAGGCGGAAATAGCCGTTGATCCAGTGGGCAATGCCTGCAAGACCGCTGTGGGAGTCAACTGCCACGGTGGCAGGACGGTTGAGGATCTTAGCGGTATCGAAGATGTTGTAGATCTCCTCATTTTTCAAAAGACCGTCCGCATGGATGCCTGCACGTGTGGAGTTGAAAGAACGACCCACGAAAGGCGTGCGGGGCGGAATGGGATGACCGATGACGTTTTCAAAATACTCCGCAATTTCGGTGATGACGGAGAAATCCATGCCGTCGGTGGTGCCGCGAAGGGATGCGTATTCCATCAGCATACCCTCGGTGGGGCAGTTGCCGGTGCGCTCGCCGATGCCAAGCATGGAGCAGTTGATGCCGCCGCAGCCGTAAAGCCATGCGGTCGCAGCATTTGCCACCACCAGGTGGAAGTCGTTATGACCGTGCCACTCGATCCATTCGGAAGGCACCTGTGCGTAGTGACGAAGACCGTAGATGATGCCGGGGACGGATCTGGGAAGTGCGGCGCCCGGGTAAGGCACGCCGTAGCCCAACGTATCGCAGGCGCGAATTTTGATGGGCACACCGCTTTCGTTTGCCAGCTTCATCAGTTCCGTTGCAAAGGGCACCACAAAGCCGTAGAAGTCTGCACGGGTGATGTCCTCAAAGTGGCAGCGGGGACGGATGCCTGCATCCAGTGCGTCCTTGACGATGCCAAGGTACTGATCCATTGCCTTGGCACGGGTCAGGCCCATTTTGGTGAATATATGATAGTCGGAGCAGGAGACGAGAATGCCCGTCTCTGCAACTTCCATTTCCTTTACAAGGGCAAAGTCCTTCTTGTTTGCGCGGATCCAGCTGGTGATCTCGGGGAAAGGCAGGCCAAGTTCCTGACAGGCGCGCACAGCAGCCTTGTCCTTATCCGTGTACAGGAAAAACTCGCTCTGGCGGATGATGCCCTTGGGACCGCCCAGACGGGAGAACATCTTGTAAAGCTCCACGATCTGCTCCACGGTGAAGGGAGATACGGACTGCTGACCGTCGCGGAAGGTGGTATCGGTGACCCAGATCTGTGCCGGCATTTCGATGGGAACATGACGGTGGTTGAAAGAGATCTTGGGGATGGATTCATAGTCAAACAGCTGGCGGTAGAGGTTAGGCTGCTCCACATCCTGCAGTTCATAACGGTAGACGGACTGTTCCAGAAGATTGCTCTTATCGGAAAACTCAAGTCTTGGTTTCATCATATCGAATCAATTCCTTTCCAAAAGGATTGTTTGCAACTTTATAAATGCAGCGCATATACTGCGCTGTTTTGTATTGTACAGAAGAATGCCCCATTTTGCAATAGTATTTTGCAACTTTTATTTTATTTCTTGCAAATTAGTTGGATATTTCATAGATATTGCATGCGATTTTGAATTT
>JAGBGW010000052.1 GCA_017935825.1 Clostridia bacterium | reverse complement strand
TTCCTTCGACATCGATGCAAACGGTATCGTCAACGTATCCGCTAAGGACCTTGGCACCGGTAACCAGCAGCAGATCACCATCACCGCTTCCAGCAACCTGTCCGACGACGAGATCGACAAGGCAGTTCGCGAAGCAGAGCAGTATGCTGCAGAGGATAAGGCTCGCCGTGAGGCAGTTGAGATCCGCAACCGCGCAGACCAGATGGTCTACGAGTGCGAGAAGACCATCGCTGATCTGGGCGATAAGATCGATGCAAACGATAAGGTTCGCCTTGAGACCGAGATCGGCAATGTCAAGAGCGCACTTGGCGGCGAAGACACGCAGGTCATCAATGATGCAACCGAGCGCATGAGCCAGGTGGCACAGGAAGTATTCGGCAAGATCTACCAGCAGGCAGGCGGCGACGCAAATGCAGCAGGTATGGGCTATGATGCAGGCGCAGGCTACGATGCAAGCTACGGCGCAGCAAATCAGGGTGGTCCTGTTGATGCAGAATACGAAGTTGTTGATGACAACAAGTAATAAAGCTGATACAATAGTTGTATGAAGTCAACGCAAACGGCGGTACTGCTCTCCATGATCGCCGTTTGCTTTTGCATGATAACAGATTTTTAGGAGGATACGCTCTTGAGTAAACGCGATTATTACGAGGTGCTGGGTGTCGGCCGCAGCGCCAGTGATGATGAGATCAAGCGCGCATACCGTCAGCTTGCCAAAAAATATCATCCCGACTTGAATCCCGGCGATGAAGAGGCGGAACGCAATTTTAAGGAGATCAACGAGGCTTACGAAGTCTTGAGCGACGAACAGAAGCGCTCCACCTACGACCAGTTTGGCTTTGACGGACTTGACGGCAACGCAGGCTTTAGCGGCGGCGGTTCGCCCTTCGGCGGCATGGGGGATATTTTCGAGGCCTTCTTCGGCGGCGGCTCGCCCTTTGGCGGCGGCGCACAGCAAAGAAGAAATGCACCTGCACGGGGCAGCGACCTTCGCGCAGAGCTGACGCTCACCTTTGAAGAGGCTGCTTTTGGCGTGCGCAAAGAGCTTCGCATCACCCATGAGGAAATGTGCAGCGAGTGCATGGGCACGGGCGCAAAGAAAGGCACCCAGCCTGCAAGATGCGGACGCTGCAACGGCTCCGGTCAGATCAACGTGGTGCAGAACACCGCGTTTGGCCGCTACCAGTCCACCCGTGTGTGTGACCAGTGCAACGGTCAGGGCAAGATCATCACCGAACCCTGCCCCGAATGCAGCGGTAAGGGTCGTGTCAGAAAGCAGAAGAATATCGTGCTTGCAGTACCTGCAGGCGTGGATACCGGTCATTACATGACCATCCCCGGCGAAGGCGACGTGGGCTTCAACGGTGGTGCAACAGGCGACCTGCTTGTGTACTTCAACGTGCAGTCCCATCCCAGATTCAAGCGCACCAACTTCGACCTGCATCTTGATTTCCCCATCAGCTTTGCACAGGCAACCCTTGGCGCAGAAATCGAAGTGCCTACCTTGGAGGAGACCGTCCGCTACCGTGTGCCCGAAGGCACCCAGCCCGGTACCGTGTTCCGTCTGAAGGGCCGCGGCATCCAGAAGCTTCGCGGAAGCGGCAAAGGCGATCTGTTTGTCAAGGTAGAGGTGGAAGTGCCCAAGCACCTGACGCCTCTGCAGAAAGATCTGCTGATGGATTTTGAAAAGGCCATGGGCGGCAACACCGATACGCTTGGTACCCAGAAGAAGAACAACATCTTCAAAAAGTAAAGCAATCAGAGCATCGATTTGATCGGTGCTCTTTTTGTATACGGGTTAAAAATTATTTTGCGGATTTTAAAGAAAATCGTTGACAAGATGGGGGAGAAGTGATAATATAATCAATGTTGTGAGGCGGCGTAGCTCAGCTGGCTAGAGCGCTCGGTTCATACCCGGAAGGTCATCCGTTCGAGTCGGATCGCCGCTACCAAACAAAAAGCACTTTGTGAAAACAAAGTGCTTTTTTGTTTGAACTAAATCCGCCAAGCGGCGGGTGAAATCCATCTGCGATGGATGAAATCACTTCGTGATGAAATCTGCCTGCGGCAGGATCGAATTGGCGGATTTAATTTCATCCAAGCGGAGACTTGGATTTCATCTGCCAACGGCAGATTTCATCCTTGCGTCGCAAGGATTTCATTATAGTGCGAATAATCTCCCCACCCTCAACATATACTACCATTGCACACTAAGTAAAATAGATGTAACAATTTTTTGTTTGACAGGGGAGCGGAGCCCCAATTATAATAAAGGGGAAGAAAAAAGCTTAGTTCCCTGGGATGTTTGTTACGGCTTCAGTAATTAAACCTACATTTCTTTTTCGGGAGCATTCGGTCGGATGGACGGGATCGATCCCACACAAGTCGTGGGATCGCGAAGAAGATCCGCCTGCGCCCACCTGCGAGTCGCAGGGCATTAATTAGGGAGTCGGACGGCATTTTGGGGCGATATGAAAGCAGGATCGAACGCATCGGTTCTGCTTTCTTTTTATCTGTTTTGCCTCCAAAAACTTGCGCAAAGCGACAAAAACGAGCCGTTTTGCGGAAATGAAAACTTTTTTGAAAAAATGCAAAATTGTTGTTGACAAGTGGGGGTGATATGGATATAATAACAAATGTCGCTTGGAGCGACACACAACATGGCCGATGCGGAATAGTGTAACGGCAGCACCTACGACTCTGACTCGTATTGTCTAGGTTCGAATCCTAGTTCCGCAGCCATATGCCCTCGTGGTCTAGAGGCCTAGGACGCCGCCCTCTCACGGCGGTAACAGGGGTTCGAATCCCCTCGAGGGTGCCATGAAAACAAAACCGTTATCCAATCGGATAACGGTTTTTGTTTTCAGCTAAATCCGCCCTTCGGTCGGGTGAAATCCATCTGCGATGGATGAAATCGCTTCGCGATGAAATCCACCTTGCGGTGGGATGAAGATGGCGGATTTAATTTCATCCAAGCGGTAGCTTGGATTTCATCTGCCAACGGCAGATTTCATCCTTGC
>JAGBGW010000051.1 GCA_017935825.1 Clostridia bacterium | reverse complement strand
CATCTTTTGCGTAATAATCATCGCGCTTGATGAGCATCATGCCGCCATCGGTGTACTGGGTGATGGTGTAAGCACCGTTGGTGACAAGCTTGGTGCCGTTAAAATCAGAAGATTCCACATCGTAGCTTGCAAGCAAATCCTCACGAAGGGGATAGAAAGCGTGATGCACAAAAAGAGACGATACGCGGAACACTTTGTGCGTGAAGGTGACTTTCAGTTCATAGTCGGAAACAGCTTCCACGCCAAGGGAAGATGGTTCCATCTTGCCTTCGATGATGGAAGAAGCATTTTTGATGGGCAGGAAAAGCTCTGCGTATGCACACTTTGTGTCAGGGTCCACAGCGCGCTGCCACGCATAGACAAAATCCTGCGCACGGACATTCTGACCGTCGGACCAAAGCGCATCTTCCCGCAGTGTAAAGGTCCATACAAGGCCTGTTTCATCCACCTTTTCCGTCTGGGCGATGGCATTGGTGCAGGCGCCCTGTGCATCGTAGCGGTAAAGGCCTTCAAAAAGATGCATTAAATAAGAAGCATCATAGCCTGTAGCATCGGCGCAGATGAACGTGGCGGGGGAATTGCCAAGGCAAAGGGCAAGGTGCGTGGGGTATTCAAGTTCCGCTTCCTGCGCAATGGGTTCTGTCACCTGCGCAGCGTTATCCTTGCCGCAGCCGATGGCCGAAGCGATCAAAACAAATATCAGTATCAGGGCAAACGTTTTTTTCATAGACGAGCCTCCTGTATATTTTCCTTATTTAAGATAGCATAAAGTACCAAAAGGTGCAATTTTTTATCCTGTGAAAAATAATGGAATAATCCATAGACTTTTGCACAAAATATGTTGACAAATTATTCCGAGTATTTTACTATGATATTGAAAAGCCGATGAATTTACTCGGAATAAAAACGGGGGTGAAACAATGAGGCTTTCCACACGCGGACGATACGGTCTTCGGGCGATGTTCCATCTGGCGCAGCACTACGGAGAAGGTCCGATCGCACTGAAAACCATCGCTGATGCGGAAAATATTCCCGAAGCGTATCTGGAACAATTGATGCCGAAGCTGAAAAAAGCGGAACTTGTCAACGTTATGCGCGGCGCACAGGGCGGCTACATGCTTTCCACTGAACCGGAGAACATCTCGGTCGGTGACATCCTGCGCCCCCTGGAAGGTGACTTTGCACCCACTGCATGCATGACGGGCGAGGACAATTCCTGCGAAAAGCAGGGTGTATGTACATCCCGTATCGTATGGGAGCGTTTGAAGAACGGCATCAACGAAGTTATGAATGGTATCTCATTGGGCGATATGCTCGACGATTACGATCGCCTTTTGAGTGAACAAGTTTGAAACAACAACAGGAGAAACACTATGGCTAAGACGATTTACATGGATCATGCCGCAACCACACCTGTGGCAGAAGCTGTTGCCCAGAAGATGCTGCCTTACTTCACGCAGAGCTTCGGCAACCCCTCCAGTATCCACCACGTTGGCCGCGCAAACCGCGCTGCACTGGACAATGCCCGTGCACAGGTTGCAAAGGCACTTGGCGCCGCAAATGATGAGATCTTCTTCACCAGCGGCGGCAGCGAAGGCGACAACTGGGCGATCAAGGGTGTTATGCTTCGCGACGTCAACCGCGGCAAGAAGTTCATTACCACCAACATTGAGCATCACGCAGTACTTCACACAGGTGCCTGGCTTGAAAAGCACGGCTACGAAGTGATCTATCTTCCTGTAAATGAATACGGTGTGGTAACGCCCGACGTGCTGGAAGCAGCAATGGGCGAAGGCGACACCGCACTTGTGTCCATCATGTTTGCCAACAATGAGATCGGCACCATCGAGCCCATCAAAGAGCTGGCAGAAGTAGCACACCGCCACGGCGCACTGTTCCATACCGACGCAGTGCAGGCGATCGGCGCAGTTGCAATCGACGTAAAGGCTCTGAACGTGGACATGCTCTCTCTTTCCGCACATAAGTTCTACGGCCCCAAGGGTGTCGGCGCGATGTATGTGCGCAAGGGCGTCTACCTTGAAAACCTCATCGAAGGCGGCGCACAGGAGCGCGGCAAGCGTGCAGGTACCGAGAATATCCCCGGTATCGTAGGTCTTGGCGCAGCAATCGAACTTGCAACCGAAAATCTTGAAAAGAACGCAGCATATCTTACCTCGCTTCGCGATGATATGATCGCACAGCTTCTTGAAAAGATTCCGCATACCCGACTCAACGGTCATCCCACCGATCGTCTTCCCGCAAACGTCAACGTCAGCATCGAGTATATCGAAGGTGAATCCATGCTGATCCTGCTGGATCAAAACGGCATCTGTGCATCTTCCGGCTCTGCCTGCACGTCCGGTTCTCTTGATCCTTCCCATGTGCTGCTTGCCATTGGCCTGCCGCACGAAGTTGCACACGGCTCCCTGCGCTTCTCGCTGGGCATCCACAACACCAAGGAAGAAGTCGATCAGGTTGTCGAACTTCTTGTCAAGATCGTGGAACGTCTTCGTGCAATGTCCCCGCTTTACCACGCATAATCAAATTTTTGAAAGGTAATAAATGCTATGTATAACGAGAAAGTAATGGATCACTTCATGAACCCCCGCAACGTGGGCGAAATGCCCGATGCAGACGGTATCGGTGAAGTCGGCAATGCAAAGTGCGGCGACATCATGAAGATGTTCATCAAAGTTGATGAAAACGAGATGATCTCCGACGTCACCTTCCAGACCTACGGCTGCGGCGCAGCAATCGCTACCAGCTCCATGGCGACCGAACTGATCAAGGGCAGAAGCATCGAGGAAGCTTCCAAGCTCACCAACGATGCAGTTGTGGAAGCACTGGATGGTCTGCCGGCAGTCAAAGTCCACTGCAGTGTCCTTGCACAGGAAGCTGTTGAGGCAGCAATTGCAGACTATCGCCAGAAGAAGGCACAGAAAGCTGAATAAAGCAAATGAAAACGCTGTGGGAATTTTCTCACAGCGTTTTTTAAACCAGTATTTGACAGCATCGTACAAAATGCAAACGGGCATCCTACCATTGAATCCGATGGAAAGGAGAAGATGAACTATGAATTGCAAAGGTTTTGCATGTGGTGTGCTTTTGGGCGCGGCGGCAGCGATGACCGTACTGCCCATGACGGACCCCATCATCCGCGCACGAATGATGCGCTGCGGCAAGCGTGCCATGCGTCGTGCACGAAACGGAATTGAAAACTTCCTCTGATTTCAAAGGATCAAAAAAAGACCGCATATGCAATGCGGTCTTTTGTCTTTTATACAATTGTGAAAAGCAGGATCATGTAATACGCTGCAGGGATTGCAAACAGATGGCTGTCCAGTCGGTCCATCATGCCGCCGTGGCCGGGGATAAGATTAGAGTAATCCTTGATGCCTGCCTGTCGTTTGAAGGAGGATGCGATCAAATCGCCAACCTGACCCAAGGTGGAGGAAACGGCGCTGATGACCATATAACCCCATACAGGTACTTCAATGCCTGTATTTTTGAAGATGAAGTAGAGGATAACACCTGTTACGATTGCGGACAAAAGACCGCAGACGGCGCCTTCGATGGTCTTGTTGGGGCTGATACGGGGTGCAAGCTTGTGCTTGCCAAATGCCATGCCGCCAAACAGTGCAAAGGTATCGCACAGCGCGGCGGAAGCAGCGCCCGTCAAAATAGCCACATACCACATGGGTGCATCCTGTGCCAGTACTTCGGTAATCATCGCGATCAAAAGACCGGGATAGACCAGAAGCGACAGGCTCAGCAGCATATCCGTGGGCTTGAACTTTTCAAAGAATACGCTCATGGAAAGTGCTGCGAAAATCAACACAAGCGCAATGGGCATGGGGGAGATTTCCCAACCCATAAATGTCACAAGGCAGGTGATCGCTACAAAGATATAACCAAACCAAGGTGTAACGTTATGATCAAGATGCTTTAGCGCTGTTGTCATATCGTGACAGCAGATGCAGCCGCAAATCAGCGCAAACAAAATGCGGGTGGGACGTCCGATCAAAAGCAGCGCCGCCGTGATGGACAAAAAGACGATGACGGAAATCACACGTTTTTTCATACTTCAAATCTCCTTCAAAAACGAGATGCCATGCAATGTAAATGCGGTTTCACTATACCATATTTTCGGCGCTTTCTCAATTAGAATCAAATAAAAACGCCCGAGGTGATCGGGCGTTTGGCGTATTATTCGCTGTATTGTTCATAGTACAGAGGCTTGATTTTAAGCTTGTAGATGTTGTAGAGGAAGTATGCCGATACGATGACGGACACGATTTCAGCCAACGGGAAGGAAAGCCAGACTTTGTTGACATCGCCCGTCAGGGACAGAAGATATGCAAAGGGAAGCAGTGCAAACAGCTGACGTGCAACGGAGACGATAAGACTATATACGCCGTTGCCCAGTGCCTGGAAGACGGAACCTACCACGATGCAGAAACCTGCAAAGATAAAGCTGTAGCTGATGGTGCGAAGCGCCACACGGCCGATTTCCAGCATCTGATCGGAAGCTTCAAAGAAGCCGAGCAATACATCGGGAATGATCTGGAACAGGCAGAAGCCAACCAGCATGACGGAAACACAGAAAATCATGGCGCTCTTCATTGCCTTGATGATGCGGTCGGGCTTCTTTGCACCGTAGTTGTAGGCGATGATCGGTACAAGACCGTTGTTCATGCCGAAGATGGGCATGAAGATGAAGCTTTGAAGCTTGAAGTATACGCCGAAAACTGCTGCTGCCGTTGCGGTAAATGCAAGCAGGATCTGGTTCATGAAGAAGTTCATAATGGAACCGATGGACATCATGGCGATGGAGGGGACACCAACTTTCAAAATAAAGCCGATGATCTTCTTGTCAGGTCGGAAACCTTTCAAAACCAGTTTGATATCGTGGTTGTACTTGATGTTGAAAATAAGTGCCAGCAGCATTGCGATGATCTGTCCGCTAACCGTTGCAAGCGCCGCGCCGCGTACGCCCATGGCAGGAAGACCGAATTTGCCGAAAATCAGAATGGGGTCAAGGATGATGTTGATGATTGCACCGGTGCTCTGGGTGATCATGGTAAGCAAGGTGCGGCCCGTTGCCTGCAGCAGACGCTCAAAGATGATCTCACCGAAAATACCAAAGCACATACCGCCGCAGATGAGCATGTACTGGGTACCTGCATCTACGATCTGGGAAATATCGGTCTGCGCGCTGAAAAACAGACGGGAGCCGAAAAGCGAGATCGTCATGAAAAGCACGATGCAGATCATCGACAGGAAGATGCCGTTGGTTGCAGCGCGATTTGCCTGATCGAAGTTCTTCTCACCAAGGCTTCTGGAAAGCAGTGCATTGACACCAACACCGGAACCGGTGGCAAAAGCGATCATCAGGTTTTGGATGGGGAATGCCAAAGACACGGCCGTCAGGGCATGTTCGCTGATCTGGGATACATAGATGCTGTCGACGATGTTGTACAGCGCCTGGATCAGCATGGAAATGACCATGGGCAAGCTCATGGTTAAAAGCAGCTTCGTCACGGGCATGGTGCCCATCTTGTTTTCGCGTGTCTGGGACATGACTTCCTCCTGCATAAAACGTTTCAAACCTTATGTAGTTTAAAGCATGCCCATAACGTTGTCAATACTGTGTTTCGGATTGAACCTGTGATAGATTATGGATAGAAAGTTGTATATTGATCAATACTTCGCCGTTTAAGAACAATTCAGTCAGTTCATCCGCATCATACTGCCGATCCATTGCCGCGATCAGCCGCGTGAAACCGAACACATCCGTGGAGCAATCTTTGGCCTGTCTGATGGCAGAACTGCAGTTTGCACGGATGCTTTGGATCAGCTCATGTTCAATGCGTTCTATTTGAACTTGTTTTGTGTTATCCGTTTCCAAAAGCATCCCGTCTGCAAAAATCGTTACCTCAAATACATACCGATCGTTCTTTGGATGAAGCGCCACATCACAGGTTAATTTTGTCTGTACAAGTCCCGAAGATTCGCCCGTATCAAAGGAAAGAAGAAGCTGTACGTCTTCCTTATTCAGCAGTTGGATATAGTGCAGCACATCGCCTTGTACAGTACCGCGAAAGGCATCGCCGCAAAACACTGCACCTTGGCTGATTTGGAATTGCTTTTGCTCATCAACGGACACGATGGGAACAACTACACCTTCTGCCGGGGTACGCATGGCAATGTCGTAACCGATGAGCGTGGGAATGGCGACGGTACTGTTTTCAAGAAAGGTGCTCAGGTCCTCTTTTTCATTGACTGATGGATCGAGAATTTCTTCAATATCTTTACAAAGCACCAGATACATGCCGGATGTTGCCTCGTCGTTGCTGATAAAGGAAGAATAAATGTGGTACAGGCCTTTCTTTGCACTTTCCAAATCGACAGCCAGTGCGGAAAGCATGCTGCAGGAAAGGTCGTTTTCATGGAAACCCTGCAGAATATGCTGCGTGCCGATGGTTTGCGTTTCAAATGCGGCAGGGGTGCTTTCATCTTTGGCGGGCACATATCCCCCAAGGGTCAGAGCGAACGATTCATCTTGCTTTTGCACACCCAAAATGGTGGGAAGATAGGTCGTGTTGAGCGTTTCAGGCTTTGTGCAGGCTGTAAAAAGCAAGGTGCAAACAAGCAAGCAGGATAAAAGCTTTTTCATACAGACCTCCTTTTCAAAAGAGAATAGAATAAAAGAAACAGAGGAAGAAATATCCCCGTAAAAAGAAACAGCGTACCCAAAAGCTCTAAAATACATGGGATTTGCTCAATACTTTTTATCATTACTGCAAATACAAACAGTGCGGCACCTGCAAAAAGTGTCAGCACAAGATCGCGGCGTGACGATGACTTGCTTTCTTTCTCTGTCCGAATCGCGGCGCTTGCGTATAGATGTGCAGGTGTCAGGCTGATCAAAGTGAAAAAGATCATCAAAATCAATTCCGGTCGGTCGATACCGATGAGGTTGTTGGATTTATACATGCTGATCGGTGCAAATGGATAGCTTGCGATCGCATAGAATCCGAACACACTGCAGCAAATGTACAGTGCATAAAGCTTTGCACCGCAGCCAAGCAAACTGCCGATGACGCCGCTTCGAAGTCGGTTTTTCTGCAGATGCGGATACAGATAAAGCAGTATGTCTGCACCTGATGCGCAGAAAAGAATGTAGAAAACCATCTGCGAAAGTTCAGACTTTGCAGGCAGTTCAATGGGCAGTATATACGCACTGTGCATGGCAGGGGCACATGTAAGCATCAAAGCCAGTGCCGATGCAAAAAACAGCATGCCGATACTGCAGATACGGGCACTGGTTGTAGCATCACAGCGCAGAATAAATAAAAGCGCAGCACAGAGCAAAAGACAAAGTGTTACATTGGATTGTCGGGGCAGCACAAGTCCTTTTACCGTACAGGCAAAAATGCCGATGGTGATACCTGCCCGAAACAGGCTTGCAAGACGGACGAGCCGCGAAACCGCATTGCCCATGATTCTCCCAAAGGCATGCTGCATCAGTTCCTCAAAGCTTTTTGATTCAGATACTTTGTACGCTGCATGGATCAGTGCGCAACAAAGCATCCCGACGGCTCCGCCCAAAACGAGCACAAACCATGCACTTGTCTGAAATTGTCCGCCAAGAATGCCCGGAAGAAGTAAAAACGATGCCCCAATATTTCCGCACAGCACCATCAAAGCTCCCTGATGCGCGGAAATATGCATGTACTTTGCCGCCTGTGCGTTGGCGCTTTTAAGACCATCCAATTTGTAAGCTTGCATATTCACACCTGCCTTGTAGTGTCTTGTACGGGAATGTAGGCTGCACGTTTTTTATGCTGCGGTGCGCGGCGCAGAAACAGCAGACTCTTCAAATCCTGCCAACGATATGTGCCAAGCGGCGCAAGGTAGGGGATATCGTAGGTCTTCATCTTTGCAAGTATGCAAAGCAGTACAAACCACAAAAGCGATACCCCAAATAAACCATACATTGCAGCTGCGATAATTCCTGCAACACGCAAAATTGCCATGGTGCGTACAATGCTGTAATGCGGCATTGCAAACTGCGCCACGACGGAAGCGGTGGCAATAACAAGGGTGGGCGGCGTTGCAAGATTGGATGAGATCAGCGCCTGTCCCAAAATCACGCCACCCACAAGTCCTATGGCCTGAGAGATCTGCTTTGGGGTGCGAAGCGCCGCTTCGCTTAATATGGCCAGCAGTATTTCAATAAACAAAACTTCTGCTGTGATGGAAAGTGGAATCGATGCCGTATACTGCACAAGCGGCAGTGCCAGTTTCAGTGGCAGCAGCTGCGGATGCCATGTCATAAGTGCTACATACCATGCAGGAAGAAGAACACTTGCAAAGAAACATAACAGCCTCAAATATCGCATGATGGTTGCGGTGAACGGCTTTTCACTTGCATCGTCCGCGGCGCGGAAAAAGTCCCAGAAGACCACGGGAAGCACAAGTGCCTGTGCGTTTTGATCAAGAAACACCACCACTCGTCCTTCCAGCAGAGCCTGCGCGGCAAGGTCTGCACGTTCAATTGGCATAATCTGTGCAAAGGGTGTACTTTTTTGCGCCTGTAAATACTGTGTCAGCTGTCCGATACTTCCAATGGCATCCACATCGATCTTTTGAATCTTTTGTTTTACGTCCGCTACGATTGTCGGGTCAGTAATGTCGCCCATGTATGCCAATACCAATTTGGCTTGTCCGCGGCGCCCGACGAAGAAGTTTTCCATACAAAGCTTGGAATCGTGAATCTTTCGCCGAAGAAGCAGTGTGTTAAGCGTTACTTTTTCCACAAAGCTTTCCCGTGGACCGAATACACTTCTGTTCATATCGGGTTCGGAAATGCTTCTGCCAACGGGGGAGCGAAGTTCGATCAATGTGGCGGTATTGCAATTGTCTGCAAGAATCGCCGCATGTCCATTGAAGACCATGGAAATAAGCATATCGATGGTGGTGCAGGTCTGTGTTTGTCCAACGTGCAGGTGTTTTTTGATGTTTTCCGGGCTTTCTTCCTTTTCTTCTGTCAGCGGCTCCAACACAAAAAGTCCGCATTGGTTTGTGTCGATCATGCCTTCCACGAAAACCAAAACGGCATCATATCGGTTAAAGAGCCGAAAAGAATGGATCACAAGATCCTGACAGACACTTTGCAGTTCCTTCAATGCGGCGCAGTTTTCTTCCAATACATAACGCAAAGGCTCGGGCGGAATATGTTTTTGCTGCACGGCGCAAATGAGTGGATCAACCTTTTTCATATAAACACTCCAAATAAAAAATACATCCTGTTTTAAAAACAGGATGTACGGTTGCATCTTAAATTATGCGGTTTTACTTTTTGTTTGCAAAGGTATCGTTTGTGTTTGCGTTTGCAGTTGTGCTGCCGCCGCGAAGGAAAACGGCTGCCATCTGGCGCATCAAATTGGCTCGTACACGGTCTTTGATGGGGGCGGGCACACCGAGGGTTTTATCCGTCACAAGGGAAGAACAAAGCGTATACTGCTCCTGGGAGATACTGCCGGATTCATACAGGCGAACAAGTGCCGTGATGGCATCGTCCTGGCTCATGGCATCACCGATGCCTTCTTCCAAAAGGTAACGCAGGTAGGAATTCTTATCCAGATCCATCTTGACGATGCGGATGTAACCACCGCCGCCGCGACGGGATTCTACCGTATAGCCGCGCTCCAGCGTAAAGCGGGTGGAAAGCACATAGTTGATCTGCGAAGGTGCACAACGGAAATAACTTGCAAGCTCATTTCGCTGCACCAGAATCACAGGGTTTTCTTCTTCCTGAAGAAGCGAAATCAAAAACGATTCAATGTTGTCACTTAAGACAGCCATGCAGTCACCTCCTTTGACTTTCTTTAACCATTATAAAATGAAACTGCATTTTTTGCAACAAAAAAGAAGCAAAGCGCGAATACTTTGCTTCTTTTCTTTTTACAGACGAATGCGGTAGGTGACGGGGATATAGCCCGTCTGTGTGTAATAGGTGGTGTTGACCAACAGGCAGTTTGCTTCCAGCGACCATTCAAGATCGATCCAGGCTGTGGAGAAGCAGAAAGAGAATTCCTTATCTTCCACATCGTAGATGTAAACGTCACTTGGATAGGTGTTTGTGGTATCACCTGTATCAACGACAAGGAAGAGCTTGTTTCCGTTTGCGGAGAAGCGGAAGTCGGAAGCATTGACTGCTTCATCCAAGTGCGCGATAACTTCTTTTGTATCAATGTCGATGATTTTAAAACCATCAGGCGTTTCTGCTGCAAGAAGACTTTCCGTGGGATCGATGACGAACCGTTCACCGTCACAGATATATTCCGATTCACCCGTCAGCTTATCCATGCGATAAATTGCGGCATTTTCACCTGCAGAATCGGTGTCTGCATAGAAAATGGAATCCATCGTGGCGCCGACCATACCTTCGGAAGAGTACAGATCATGCAGCACGGTCACATGCTGTTCGTCGGGAGACTCAAAGGCGTAGGAGCGGATGCACATGGTGCCATCTTCATTCAGCGTGACGGCGTAAAGGGCAGTGCAGCTGGGATCCCATGCAAAGTCGTAGACGAAGGTACCGAATTCTTCCTCGCTGATGTGCAGAAGCTGCTGCAGCTGCAAATCGTAGCAGTAAAGGGAGGTCTCGCTGGTTTCGCTGTTGTAGTCCAGGAAGCCGACGTATCTTCCATCGGGCGAATACTGGGCATAGAGGATCATGGCAAATTCAAGATCCACCAGCTTTTCGTAGGTATCCGTCTCGTTGGAAAGGTAGAGGATTTCAGAATAAATGCTTTCTCCCGTTGCCATATCCAGCGAGTACACGGGGGAGTAGCACAGGATGCTGTCGCCTGCGGGAGAGGATGCAAGCACGTTGGCATTGACTTCCAGCACTTCTGCCTTCTGTACACTGCCGTCCCGATAAAGGACGGGCATGTTCTCGATTTCCTGCATCTGCAGGTCCTCAGGGAAGACGGGCAGCGTTTCAGGTTCAAGGTACTGGATAAATGCGCTCTTGCCGGGCAGGAACGATGCGATAACTTCATTGGCTTCATTGATCAGGCTTTGTGCATCTTCTTCGGTTGCGAAGCCCTCACTGATCAATAGCGTATTGTTGGCATCTTCGCACAGTGTGGGGGTCAGACCAAGGGCACGCACCTCCTTATAGGAAGCGTATTCGGAAAGACCATTGAGCAGCACATGGTAACAGCCCTGCTTTTCTGTCTCAACCTGACGGATAAAGATGCGAAGCGTACCTTCGTCTTCCTCTACGCGGAAGGCACAGTCGTCCGTCAGGTGGAAAATGACCGTGGGGTTGTCGGAAGATTCATACGTGGGCTGTGCAACAAAGATGCCCTGCAGCATCTCGTAATCCAGCCAGGATGTCTTGCCGGTAAATTCCCACTGGGTAACGTTTTCAAGATTGAGACAAAGACGATGGGGCTGCGGCAGTGCGTAAAGCTCATAGGTGGGTACAAGCTTGGTTTGAACAATATTGCCCTCGGTGCTTGAATAGTTGTAGCTGAACTGCAGCTCGATGACAAGATCGTCCTTTTCCTGCGTCACATTCACATCGTAGATGGAAACATCGTTGAGTGCATCGCCGCCTCGTGCGATTTGGGTGGAAGAATAGTAGTTGCGATACTCGCTGTCCGGCTTTTCTACGACCGACTCGTTGGGTTCAGACGTACCACGCAGTGCAAAGACTACAGCAAGTACGGCGACAATGACAAGAACGCCCAGTACGATGTATGGAACGGCTTTTTGTATGGAAAACGATTTTTTTTCTTCTTTTACAATTCTCATATCAGTGGATTGAAAGTACTCCTTTCAATAAATAATGTACGCAAAAAGCATTATACCATATTGCGGACAATGATATGTGATGGTTTGATGATCAATCTGCAATCAGGATCTTTTCGATTTTACCCACATACATTTCGTGGAAATCGCGGTCGGGATAGTTTTCTTCCACGATGGAAGGATCAACAAAACCTTCTTCTGCAATGGGGGCGTGGTAAAGTTTTCTGCAGCAGAGGACAAGACTTGCTTCCTTAAAATAGGTGTAGCCATCCTCAAAGACGGGGGTAAGGCCCATTTTTGCCACTTTGTCTTCATCCCTGCCCGAGACTGTGCCAAGATATGCCAGCTGCTTTTTAAAGCCATCGGGGAAGAAGCAGAGCGTATATACATCTTCACGATCCACAAATTCCTTGGTATAGCGCTGCGGACGAATGAAAATCGTGGTGGTGGGATTGCCGCCATTTGAGCCCCAAAGACTTCCGATGTGTCCCCAGGATGCGGTCATGGTGTTGAAAGAATCCGCATTGCCTGCTGTGATCAGCATCCAGTCATTGCGAATGGCAGTGATGGGGTTGATGTTCAGCTGTTCAAAAGAGATTCGCTTCATATTATAAAACCCTCCTTTGGAATTCATGTGTAAATGCACAAGGACATTGTAACAGATTCGGGAGAAAAAGAAAAACCGCAGATCGAATGATCTGCGGTCATGGTGGGAACAACAGGGCTCGAACCTGTGACCCCCTGCTTGTAAGGCAGGTGCTCTCCCAACTGAGCTATGCTCCCGAACAACAAAACTAATTATAGCGATGTCGAATGAAAAAAGCAAGTCTTTTTTTGAAAATTCTTCAAAAATTTTCGTTACGCGAATTTTGGGAGATTCTGTCGAAAAAACACTGGTTTTGTCGAATTGGTTGAAAGTGGAAATTTGTATGTTAATATAGCATTAATTCAACAGAATAGTTCAACTTCAGGAGCAGTACAATGACAAAGCTGGAAGCATATACATTGGGTTATGCATATCGACTTTTGGAAGATGCCTTGCATCTGAAAAAAGAATTACCTGCAGATAAACCTTTGCAGGGTTTGCTCCATGTACAACAAATGTATCTGACTTCATGCAATAAAATTGATGACAGGATCGTTTCATTTTTATATGCAATGCATCGCAGATTTCAATTCGATGGTCAACATAATGAAAACGCGATGCTTGATAAACAAATGCAGTGGGTTTGGCTGATGGGATATTGTATGCTGGACACCGAGGATTACATCGGACGGCTGAAAGATCTGTTCAAAACATAAGAGGGAGAAGTAAGACCCCTCTTTTTTATTATGCAAAATTTTGGTAGTATAGCAGTAAGAAATTTGTATTGGAGTAAACACTGATGATTCGACCCATTATGCATGATGAAAGCTTTCTGGCACAAGCATCTGCTGATGCAGTGCGCACGGACGTATCTGTTGCCCGCGACCTTGTGGACACCCTGCGGGCAAATAAGAACAATTGCGTTGGCATGGCAGCCAATATGATCGGTGTGTTAAAGCGCATTATCGCTTTTGAAGATAACGGGAAATATGTCGTGATGATGAACCCGGTGATCACAGATAAGATGGGGGAGTACACCGCACAGGAAGGGTGTCTTTCTTTAACCGGGATACGTACAGCCACACGCTATCAGAAAATTGAAGTGACCTATCAGGATACCATGTTCCGCATGAAAAAAGCCTCTTATGAGGGCTGGACGGCGCAGATTATTCAACACGAGATCGACCATTGTAACGGAATTTTGATCTAAGTGAATAAAGTTTACAAATAATGATATTGT
>JAGBGW010000050.1 GCA_017935825.1 Clostridia bacterium | reverse complement strand
GATATCGGCCCCACGGGTAAGCTCTTAAAGCCTCTGGGTGATCTGGATTTTGAAGATGCGGTGTCCGTTTTCGCCAAAACCGTGCGACTTGGTGCGGAATTTGGTGCAGAGTTGATCGTCATCGAAACCATGAGCGATGCCTATGAGACCAAGGCGGCAGTGCTTGCGGCAAAGGAAAACAGCGATTTACCCATTATCGTTACCAATGCTTACGGTCAGGACGGCAAGCTTTTAACAGGTGCAATGCCCGAAGCAATGACAGCGCTTCTTGAAGGCATGGGTGTGGATGCACTTGGCGCCAACTGTTCCGCTGGTCCCGATCAGTTGACGGATGTGGCAAAGCGACTGCTTGATTGCGCCTCTATCCCCGTGGTGCTTATGCCCAACGCAGGTCTTCCGAAGGATGTGGATGGAAAAACCGTCTATGATGTCACCCCCGAATCTTTTGCGGAGAAAATCGCACCTTTGATGGAAGCAGGTCTTCGCGGCGCAGGCGGCTGCTGCGGTACCACACCTGCCCATATCAAGGCACTGGTAGAAAAGACGGCAAATCTTCCCGCACTGCCCATCGAAGATAAAAACCGTACCGTGGTTTCGTCCTACACCCATGCAGTGGTGTTTGACGAAGCTCCCATCCTTATCGGTGAGCGCATCAACCCCACGGGCAAAAAGCGCTTTAAGCAGGCGCTTCGGGAAAATGACATGGATTATATCCTCAGCGAAGGTGTGTCCCAGCAGGAATGCGGTGTGCATGTGCTGGATGTAAATGTGGGTCTGCCCGATATCGATGAGGTGCAGATGCTGCAAAACACTGTCTGCCAGCTGCAGTCGATTATCGATTTGCCCCTGCAGATCGACACCTCCGACCCCGTCGCCATGGAAGCGGCACTTCGAAGCGTCAACGGCAAGGCGATGATCAACTCCGTCAACGGCAAGCAGGAAAGCATGGATGCGGTCTTTCCGCTTGTAAAAAAATACGGCGGTGTTGTGGTTGCACTGACACTGGATGAAGGGGGCATCCCTTCCACCGTGCAGGGCCGCGTGGATATCGCAAAGAAGATTCTGCACACGGCGGCGACCTATGGCATCGATAAAAAGGACATCATTTTCGATACCCTTGCCATGACCATCAGTGCAGACAATCAGGCGGCAAATGTGACGCTGGAGTCCCTTCGACGCATCCGCTACGAGCTTGGTTGTCATACCTCACTCGGTGTTTCCAACGTCTCCTTCGGGCTTCCAAACCGCGATGCGGTCAATGCAACGTTCTTTGCAATGGCACTGACAAACGGGCTCTCGGCGGCGATCATGAATCCTTATTCTACCGAGATGATGAAGACGTTCTACACCTACTGTGCATTGCGCGGTCTGGATGAAAACTGCGCTTCCTACATCGAAAACGCAGAAAGTTTCACCACGATGGCAGTTGCTGCACAGGCACCTGCGAAGACGAAGGAAGAATTCAATTCGGAACTGCAGCGTGCCATCGTCAAAGGCTTTCAGGATTCTGCTGCAGCGATCACGGATGAACTTTTAAAGTCCACGCCTGCGCTTGAAATCGTAAACGGGCAGATCATTCCTGCGCTGAACATCGTGGGGGAGGGCTTTGAAAAACAGAGGATGTACCTGCCCCAGCTTTTGATGAGCGCCGAAGCTGCAAAGGCAGCTTTCCAGCGCATCAAGGCACATGCTGCATTGCAGAGTGAACCCACGCAGGATCAAGGCATTGTGGTGCTTGCCACCGTCCATGGCGATATCCACGATATCGGCAAGAATATCGTAAAGCTGCTGCTTGAAAACTATGGTTTCCGTGTCATTGACCTTGGCAAGGATGTACCGCCTGAGGTGATTGCGGATGCTGTTATTGCACATCATGCACCTGTTGCAGGTCTTTCTGCGCT
>JAGBGW010000049.1 GCA_017935825.1 Clostridia bacterium | reverse complement strand
CCTCATAGTCGATAAAGGTCTTGGGGGAATACAGGAAATTGCTGGCATCCATGTGTACGGCGAAGTGTTCGCGATCTACATCCTGCATAAACTGCAGGTACTGTTCGGGACTGTCGGGCAGCATCCACTGCATGGGCTCCAGCGTGTAGCAGGTGTATTTGGGCTGTACTTCGTCGATCAGCTCCTGCACGATGCGGATGTTTTTCTCATAAAGTGCCTCGGAGTAGTTTTCGGGGTACAGCAGATTCCACTCTTCGCCAGCCGCGCCGGAGATATTCACACAGCAGCGCGCCTTGACGTAGTCGGCAAAACCCAGTGCATCCTTCTGGTCGCGCACTGCGGCAGCCGCCTTTTTGGGGTCGGAATCGTGTACGGAGTTCCACACGCCCACTTCTGCGATCATGATGTCATACGCGGCAGCTGCAGCAAGGTACTCGTCCACCAGTTTCAAGTCCGTCTTGTAGCTGACCGGAAATCTGGAAGCGCGGTAGCCTTTTTCATGCAGATGGCGCGCCCACTCTTCGGGACAAGAATGGGGAAAAGTCGTGTTGACGCCGATTCTCATCGTTTAACCTCACATAATTCGAATGGATTCGGTTTTCTTCGGGCGGATTTCGTTTACGCCTTTGCGATATTGCGTGCGCAGATGATGTTGCAGCCGGTGCCAAGGATGTTTTCCACGATCACGTCGCCCACGTTCACGGGTGCTTCAATGCGCACTTCGTCCAGCGCCTTTGCCGCATCCTGCACCATTGCCTTGGGCAGGGGACGATCGCTCTTGACAGGGCAGCGGCGGATGGCTGCGCCCTCGATGACCACGGTGGAAGTGAGCGTACGACGGGGGTCGGTCAGCTCATTTTTTGCATATTCTGCGCCGCGGGGGCAGGCATTGCCCACGCACTCATAGGTGGTCTCGTCAATTTGAACATGGCAGCCCTTGGGGCAGCCGATGCAGATGATTTGCTTCATTTGAGGTCATTCCTCCTTTTCCTTTTCCTGCTGCTGGGCAAGCACCTTTTTTGCGTAGGACATACCGTAGTAGCAGCCGTTGCCCTTGCAGGCAAGGGTCTCTTCGTTGATCAAAACGTGGCAGCCGCTGCCGCAGCCGTTGCAGATAATCTCTTTCATGGTTCACGCTTCCTTTGCAGTAACGGTGATATCGCCGTCGGCCTTTGCAAGCAGTGCCTTGGGGATATTGATGCGCTCCATCTCGCCGGGCGCCATGTGCTCGCGGCGGAATTTTGCAAGAAGCTGGTCGCCGCAGGTGACCTCGATGACGGAATTTGCAAAAATTCTTCTGACACGGAAGAAAATCTGTACGCCGTCAGCGGCTCTGTGGACGCGCTGGGGCACGGTGTAGCCAAGGTTGTCGCCTGCAGTGATGTTCCAGTAGTCGCCGACTGCCGTTTCGCCCTTGACGTAAGCTGCAGCTGCCTTGCCTGCTCTTGCGGATTCGTCGGATACGTAGTCCACCAGATCGTGTACGTGAAGCACGTTGCCGCAGGCAAAGATGCCTTCGATCTCGGTCTGGAGATTTTCGTCCACCTTGGGACCGTTGGTGCGGAAATCAAGGGGTACACCTGCCTGACGGGACAGCTCATTTTCGGGGATCAAACCGACAGAGAGCAGCACCGTATCGCAGTCAAATTCAATTTCCGTACCGGGGATGGGCTGACGGTTTGCATCGACCTGCGAAACCGTAACGCCTTCCACGCGGTTTTTGCCGCGAATCTCGGTGATGGTATGGGAAAGGTAAAGGGGAATGTCAAAGTCGTTCAGGCACTGGACGATGTTTCGGGTCAAGCCGCCGGAATAGGGCATGACTTCCACACAGGCAAGGACCTTTGCGCCTTCCAGAGTCATGCGGCGCGCCATGATAAGACCGATGTCGCCGGAGCCCAGAATGACGACTTTCTTACCCACCATGTAGCCTTCGATGTTGACGTAGCGCTGTGCGGCGCCTGCGGTCAAAACGCCTGCAGGACGGGTGCCGGGGATGGAGATGGCGCCACGGGTTCGCTCGCGGCAGCCCATGGCAAGCACGATGGATTTTGCTTCCAGTGCAAGGTAGCCCGTCTTGGGCGATACTGCATGGATCACCTTTTCGTCGGTGATCTCCAGCACCATGCAGTCGCAAAGAAGCTCGATGGAGGTACCCTCCAGCTGGTCGATGAAACGACCTGCATACTCGGGGCCTGTCAGCTCCTCTTTGAAGTGGTGCAGACCGAAGCCGTTGTGGATGCACTGGTTCAGAATGCCGCCGGGCACCTGATCGCGTTCCAGGATCAGGATATCGGTCAGACCGTTTTCATATGCGGAAAGTGCAGCGGCAAGACCTGCGGGACCGCCGCCGATGACGATCAGATCATAACAGTTTTTCATGTCCTGCCTCCTTTAGTTGCCCATCTTGGTCTCGTGGGTGAGGATGTACGCTTCGTCACGATCCTGCGGAATTTCCACGGGAGATACACCCCATTCGCGTGCAAGGATGTCCACGATGCGCGGACCGCAGAAGCCGCCCTGACAGCGACCCATGCCGGTGCCGGTGCGGCGCTTGACGCCGTCCACGGATACGGGCGGAATGGGGGTGTGCAGACAATCGAGAATCTCACCTTCGGTGACGGTGTTGCAGCGGCAGATGATGCGGCCGTATGCAGGATTTTCCTCGATCAGTGCGCGGCGCTGTTCTTCATTCATTTCGTTGAACTTGATGCGGACACGCTTGCCGTCCCAGTTTTCTTTTTCTTCCAGATCGATGCCGGCTTCCTTCAAAAGCTCTACAGCATGCTTTGCGATTGCGGGTGCGGCGGTAAGGCCGGGGGACTTGATGCCTGCAAGATCAACAAAGTTTTCCGTACGGGAGATGAGGAAATCGTCTACTGCGGAATTTGCGCGGACGCCTGCGAAATTGCGGATGCACTGGCGAAGGTCAACACTGGGCACAGCGCGCTTTGCGCGATTGCGCACCATGGTCAGCACTTCTGCCGTGGTGGCGGTGTCGTCTCTATCCACTTCCTCTGCACTGGGGCCTACGATCAGATTGCCGTGTACCGTGGGGGACACAAGCACGCCCTTACCTTCGAGGCCGGGGCACTGGAAGACCACGGTGTTGCAGCGGCTGCCTTCGCTCTTATCCAGCAGGTCGTACTGACCGCTGACGGGGATCAGATCAAAGGCATGGGGCAGTACCATGTCGTGAATCTTGTCGGAATAAACGCCTGCTGCGTTGACCACGTATTTTGCGCAAATCTCACCCTGATTGGTGGAAAGACAGAAGCCCTCTTCCGTCTTTTCGATGGCGGTGACTTCGCACTTGCGCTTGAGTTCCGCACCGTTTTTCACTGCAACTTCGGCAAATGCCAGCGTATACTCCCAGGGGCAGATGACACCTGCGGTGGGTGCATAAAGGCTGCAGCGGACGTTGTCTGCAATGTTGGGTTCAAGGGCCTTGGTTTCTTCTGCGGAAATGATGCGAAGGTCGGGCACGCCGTTTGCCATGCCGCGTTCATAGAGCTTCTGCACCACGCCCTCGTCAAAATCGTCAAAGGCTGCCACGATGGAGCCAATGCGCTTGAAGGGGACGTCAAGTTCTTCGCAAAGGGGGCCTGCCATGGCATTGCCCTCCACGTTCAATCGGGCCATAAGGGTGCCTGCCTGTGCATCATAGCCTGCATGGACGATGGCGGAATTGGCACGGGAAGTGCCCATGGCAACGTCATTTTCCTTTTCCAGAATGACCACACGCAGGTTGTAGCGGGACAGTTCGTACGCAGTTGCGGCGCCGATGACACCGCAGCCGATGATGGCAACATCGTACACGAATGCATTCCTCCGTTTCTATTTGTAAAAAAATATAACCGACTTCAAACATGTCAAAAGCACGATCGCATATACGACCGCCTTTGCCCTGACAAATCAATTACCTTTATTATATCTTTATTACATTTTCAATGCAAGATAAACACAGAGGATTTGGGCATGGGAGAAGGGGATTTTTGCCGCCTGCGTGTAAAGGGCAAGGTTGACAATATTTTGTATGGTTGACAAACAAATGAAAATTTAGAGATCCTTCGACTTCGCTCAGGATGACAAAACTGTTTGACATACATTTGTAGGGGCGGGCGACTCGACCGCCCTTGGAATATCCATTGAAAACTCACGGATAAATGAGTATAATCAACGTAGCCTGGCAAATATAATCCGAATCCGCACCACGGGGCATATTTTTGCGTTATGCTTCATTTCATTCGTTGGTGGACACCCAGTCCACCTGCCTCATTCAATTTCGCCTACCACAAAAATCTACTCCCGTGGTGTCAAAGATTTTTAGGAGCTTCAACTAAGGCAGGGCGAGGCATCAGCTTGCAGATGGACGAACGTCCTTCAAAAGCTGATAACGAAGCACTGCCGACGATGAAGCTTCTAAAAACGGGTTCGCCTTATATTTTCCAGGCTACCCCTTCATTATAGAAAAGGAGAACTGCGAAAATGTTTGTCATGCCTCCGTGGCTTATAAAAATCAAAGATTTTTTCCAGGGCCGCCGCGGCATGGATGCACTGGGCTGGGCACTGCTTGTATGCGTGCTGATTTGCCGCGTGGTTGGAATGTTTGTGGGCCACTGGGCAGTAAATGCGGTGATGCTGGCGTTCCTTGCGCTGTTCCTGCTTCGGGCACTGAGCAAAAACCTTTCCGTCCGCGATAAGGAAAACGAGATTTTCGTCAAGTTCTTTGAAAAATGCAAAAAGGCATGGGAGAAATCCTCCAAAGCCTATAACGATTTTCTGGATCGCCGTGCGGCGAGATCCACCCACGTTTTCCCCAAATGCCCTGCCTGCAAAACCAGAGTGCGCGTGCCCAAGGGCAAGGGAAAAATCCGAATCACCTGCCCTTATTGCAAGAATAAGTTTGAAAAGAAAGTTTAACACCGTATTTTAGGGCGGTCGAAGACGCCCGCCCCTACGATATTTGAGATAAACCAATTATTTGTAGGGGTCGATCGTGTGCCCTTTGGGTACGCCCTCGTCGACCCGAAAAAAGGAGATCAATATGGCTGTATTTGACTGCGAGCTGGTGGGTAAGATCGGCTCCATGGCGCTGATCCGAAGAGAGGATCAGGATATCGACTACAATATCTTTTCCCGTCTTGGTGCGGAGCTGAAGCCCGGCATGATCTGGGTCTCTTCCGGCGCAACCGAGATCGGGCGACTGGATTATTATAAGAGAAACGGCGTGATGCTTCCTTCCGAGGATGCATTTGCCAAGACCGACTACGCGGCGCAGGGTCAGGCCATTTTGATGGAGACCTACCGCCGATTCATCTCGCCCCAGTATTCTGTGCGGCAGGTGTTGGTGGAGCATCAGCATTTCAATGACGCCTCCAAGCGCGCCCATATCAAGCAGCTGCTGCTTCGTGCCCAGGCACAGAATGCCATCCCCATCATCAACTACAACGATGCCGTCAGCGATGACGAAAACCGCCATATGGAGCTGATGCAAATGCGCTGGCAGCGCGGTGAGGAAGCCCATATCGTAGAGTGCATCGACAACGACGAGACCGCAAGCGTTGTGGCAAGCCTGATGAAGTCGAGGATTCTCTTGATCATGACCAGCGTGGATGGCATCTATGAAGACCCCACCGATCCGACTACGTTGGTGGAGGAAATCTCGGGCAAGAACCTTGACGAAGTGCTGCTCAATGTCCGACAAATGCAGAAACACTGCGTGGGCGCAAGCCGCCCCGGCGCCAACGGCGCAAAAGCCAAGCTTGAGTTCCTGCAGGAGCCCCTTGCCAACGGCACCACCGTCATCATCGGCCACGCAAGACACCATATCCGCGACCTGGTGGAAGGTTACGTGAAGAGAACGATTATAGGTGTAAGATAAAAACCGTAGGGGTCGACGCCTCGGCGACCCGTGCGTCTCAAACGTTTGGTTATTCGGGCTGCCGAGGGCGTCAGCCCCTACGAAAAGGATGAAAATCAAACCTTTTCCAACCAACCAAAACTTGCCCGAAGGGCAAACATCACTCGTCCGCAGGACGAACATCACTGATTCGAAGAATCAACATCGCTTGCCCGAAGGGCAAACATCACTTCGGACGACTTGTCGTCCGACTATCAAGGAGGTGGATGCAATGCAGACACCATTTGACGAAGCGCTGTTTGAAGCGGTGGACGAAGATGGCAGGGCGTATACCTGCCGCGCGCTGCTGTGCTTTGAGCGCGAGGATAAATTTTTTGTACTGTATATGGAAGAGGGCGCAGACCCCGTGCCCCAAAGCCTTCGGGCAGGCTATTGCCTGACGGAACTGCTGGAAGAAGGCGCAACGGTGCCGCTTTTCCCTCTTGAAAACGAGGAACAGTGGGACTGGATCCATCAGGAATTGAAGGAGAAGATCGCCTCTGCCATGGCGGAACTGTTTGGTCTGGATGAAGATGGCATCCCGTCGTTGTACTTTGACGACGGCGGCTCTTTGGATGGGGAGATGTTTTCTGCATCGAGCCTGTTTGACGGCGACTCCCTGTTTGACGAAGACGATTTTGACGAAGATCGCGACCTGTATGCACCCGATGCGCAGGGCAACTATCTGTCTTGATACGGAGGAAAAATTCCAATGGAAAACAACAACGATAACCGCTTTGAAATGATGGGCGCAGACGGTCAGCGCATGACCTGCGAGGTGCTGTTCACCTTCCATTCCGATGAATGGCGCGCACATTACATGGTCTATATGCCCGTGGGCGATCCTTCCCGCATCTCTGCTTCCAGATACATCCCCGAGCAGCTGGAAAAGGGCACCCTTTCCACCATGCTGCCTATCGAGACCGATGAGGAATGGGAGTATGTGGAGGCCGTCATCAATCATGTAATGAGCGGCGGAGGCTCCAACTGAAGATGAAAAGCTGCAAATACTGCGACCGTCAGTGGCCGGACGAAGTGAGCGTATGTCCCTCCTGTGGCGGAAATGAATTTGAGCAGCTTTGCAACAACTGCGGCAATGCATTCGAGGGCATGTTCTGCCCAAAATGTGGTGTGCGCGTGGGTCAGGAAAAAAAGATCTGCCCCCGCTGCGGAAAAATGTACTATTCCCATGCCTGTCCTGACTGCGGTTACGCGCCGGGTGTGCAGCAGGGCGAGTACCTGCACACGCCCTATATGCCGCCGCAGCCGATTCAAACCGTGCAGAAGAAAAAATCACGCACATGGCTTTGGGTTCTGGGCTGGATCTGCATGTACCCCGTGCCGCTGACTGTCCTAATGGTACGAAACAAAAAGCTGCCCCGCTGGGCACGCATCCTCATCATCGCCCTTGCATGGCTGGTGTATCTTGCCATCGGGCTGTCCGAATCAGGAACGTAAAAAAGAGCAGAAGATATCTTCTGCTCTTTTTTCTTTTACTTCGTAACATTACACTTGCACGCAGTGCAAATTTCACACCGCCGCAGGCGGTATTTCACATTGCGCAGCAATATTTCACCCATCCGAAGGACGGATTTCACTGATCAAATGTTGAAAACATTTGATCAATACAAAGACTTTTCTCCGCCTGCCCAGTAGGGATCGATCTGCGCCATGGCAAGCATGTCTTCTTCGCTGATTTCGAAGTCCTGAATTGCCAGGTTGGACAGCATATGCTTCTTCTGTCCCGTTCTTGCGATGACCACGCCTGCATACTGCAGTGCAAAGCGCAGGCAAAGCTGCTGGGGCGTTACGTTGTACTTCTTTGCATAGGACTTGACGGTGACCCATTCAGGAAGCGGAGGTTTGCCCATCAAGGGTGCGCCGCCCAGGGGAGACCAAGCGGCAACTGCCATGCCGTGATCTTTACACCACTTGGTGGTGGAAGCTGCCACGTGGCAAATGTGAAGCTGGATCTGGTTGAGCATAGGCTTTACTTCGCAGCGGTCCCAGATGCGCTCCATATCCATGTAGGAGAAGTTGGACACGCCGATGGCGCGGATCTTGCCTGCTTTGTAAGCTTCGGTCATGGCACGCCATGCTTCCAGGTTGCCGTCCGCCCAGTCGGGGGAGTCCATTTCTTCCCAGGGCCAGGGTGCGTGGATGATGTACAGGTCCATGTAGTCCATGCCAAGTCTTTCAAGGGACTGGTCGATGGATGCCTTGGCGATCTCATAAGCCTTGAATTCGCCGGGCAGTTTGCTGGTGATGAAGAATTCTTCACGGGGAATGCCGCTGTCACGAATCGCCTGACCCAGTTCGATCTCGGTGTCATAGCTTTCTGCGGTGTCAAAGTGACGATAGCCTACTTCGATGGCTTCGCGGAATGCGCGGTAACCTGCTTCGCCCGTCAGCTGCCAGGTGCCAAAGCCGATCTCCGGCATTTCCACGCCGTTGGAAAGGATGATGTTTTTCATTTGTTTCGTTCTCCTTCGCATGAGAATGATTGTTACTGTAATTATACAGTAAAAAAAACACCTTTGAAAAGGTGTTTTGGAAAGTATACAATTTGCACAAAGAAAGATGCAAAAACAGACGCATGAACGCACGCGCCTGTTTGATTATTTGAAGAAATCACCACATTCCCGCAGGGAATATTTCATCATCGAAGATGATTTCATCCGTCCGAGGGGATGGATTTCAGCTTGCCGTGAGGCAAGATTTCACTGCAATGATGGGTTTATCCCATCATTGCATACCTTACGGTCTGCACCGCCCAGTCCGAATCAATGAGGGCAAAGCCTTCGTCGGTGTATTCTTCCACCACGTCGAAGTACAGGTCGTAGATTCGGTTATAGACGTCATCGGGCAGCTCGATGGCGAAGACGTCGCCGTCCACGTCGATGAAGGCGATGTAAATTTGCTCGCCGCGCACGTCGATCAGGGCGCGCTTGACGTCCAGTTCGGGATGTTCTTCTGCAAGTTCATCCATCAACACCAGCTTGCAAAGCTCCACCACGCGGTCATCCAGCTCCATATCGAAGATGCGGATTTTTTCCAGTAACATCTCGTAGCTTACACAGTTGCGCAGTGTGTAGCCCGAGCCGCCGAAGGGGGAATCGTATTCCATCTGCTCGTTGAGCTCTTCCAAATCCACATCAAAGCCCTCGGGGCAGAAGTAGAGCATCACTCTTTTTTGCATGTCGTGATACAAAAAGGGGTACACAAGTCGGGTCTCCTGACCGCATATGGGGCAGGTGCAGGTGAAAAGTTCCCCATCCAGCACACCGCGCTTTTGGGCAGGATTTGCCGTCACGTTGACGGAAGTATACACGGGCGCCTGCACGGTTTCACCGCAGGCAGGGCAGGTAATGGAAGTACGATCGTCCAGCATATTCAATCATTCCTTTGAAACCATCATTTTACAAAAAGTATAGCACGAAACACAGGAAATTGTGTGGAAAACCTTGCAATCGGACATAAAAAATGAAATAATAAAGCCAAATCGCCATGTCATTGTTTACATGCGCAAAATTGAAGAAAGAGGTGTTTTATTTTGGCTGACACCAACACTGTAAAACTGTTGGAAGGCAAGTCTCTGACCATTCGTGAGCAGCTGATCCGCCTTTGCAACCACATCAACATCCATATCGGCGGCGACATGTCCGTAT
>JAGBGW010000048.1 GCA_017935825.1 Clostridia bacterium | reverse complement strand
GAGACCCTGAACTCCATGGTACCTCTTTGGCAGCGTGCAAAGAAGGATGTAACCCAGGAAGAATACGACGAATTCTACACCAAGAAGTTCGCAGATTACGAAAAGCCCCTTTCCACCATCACCGTCAATGCTGAAGGTACGTTGAGCTTCCGCGCAATGCTGTTCATCCCCGGTCGCGCACCCTATGATTACTACACTCGCGAGTATGAAAAGGGTCTGCAACTGTATTCTTCCGGCGTTATGATCATGGATAAGTGCGCAGAGCTTCTGCCCGACTATTTCAGCTTCGTAAAAGGCGTGGTCGATACCCCCGATGTATCCTTGAACATCTCCCGTGAGATGCTGCAGCATACCCGTCAGCTGAAAGTCATTGCCAACAACATCGAAAAGCGTATCAAGAACGATCTGCTTCGCATGCAGCGCGATGAGCCTGAAAAGTACGAGCAGTTCTGGAATGCTTTCATGACCCAGATCAAGTACGCGATCGTAGGCGACTACGGTGTCAATAAGGACAAACTTCGCGACCTTCTGATGTTTGTCTCTTCCAACGAAGAAAAGCTGACCACCCTTGCTGCTTACAAGGATCGCATGGCAGAGGGACAGAAGTACATCTACTATGCATCGGGTGAATCCGTGCAGCGCGTGGCAAAGCTGCCCCAGGCAGAGCGCATTCTGGCACAGGGTTATGAGATCCTCTACCTGACCGACGAGGTGGACGAGTTTGTCATCGAAGTACTGGAAAAGCACGACGATATCGAATTTAAGTCCATCAACGATGCAGATGCACTTCCCGAAACCGAGGAAGAAAAGCAGGCCGCTGAAAAGACCGCAGAGGAAAACGAAGAGTTGCTTGAATTTGTCACCTCCACCCTGGAAGGCAAGATCAAGGAAGCACGCATTTCCAAAATCCTTCGCTCTCATGCGGTATGCATGACCACCGATGGTGCGCTCACCATCGAGATGGAAAAATACATGCATCGTCGCGGCAATGTGATCCCCGGCATGGAGACGGAACGTGTATTGGAACTGAACCCCGAAAGCGGCGCGTTCAACGCACTGAAAAATGCATTTGAAGCAGGTAACGAGGAACTTGCCGGAAAATATGCAGAGCTTCTTTACTGCCAGGCACTTCTGATCGCAGAACTTCCTTTGGAAGATCCTGCAGCATATTCCGACCTTGTCTGCTCGCTGATGCAGTAACAATTTAAAACCCCAAGCGTGAAAGATTTCTTTCACGCTTTTTCTATGTTATAATCACTGTATTGCAACCTTGGAGGATGAAACTTTGGATATCGCAATCATTGGTGCAGGTGCATCGGGCATGATGGCAGCCATCGCAGCGGCAAGACGCGGCGCAAATGTAATGCTGTTTGAAAAACAAGCCCGTGCAGGAAAAAAACTGCTTGCCACAGGCAACGGTCGCTGCAATCTGACCAATTTGAATATGTCGCCCCGCTGCTATCACGGCAGCGGCTATTCCCATGTCAAAAGCGCGCTGGAAGCATTTGGTGTGGAAGATACGCTTTCCTTCTTCCAGTCCATGGGACTTTTAACCATATCGGAGGAAAATGGCCGCGTATATCCTGCAAGCGACCGCGCAAACAGTGTGTTGGATGTTCTTCGTCTTGAACTGGATCGCCTTGGCATTGCCGTTATCGCAGATCATGCGGTGGAGAAAGCACGTTTTAAAAAGGGCAAGTTCCTCCTTGATGTTCGAAACGAGGATAATGTAACCGTAGTGAAGGCAGATAAGCTGATCGTCTGCTGCGGCGGCAGTGCCGCACCCAAGCTTGGCGGCACCACCGACGGCTATGCGATTTTGGAATCCTTCGGTCATGCAAAAACCAAGATTTATCCTTCTTTGGTGCGCCTGACCACAGATCCAGAGTATCCCCGTGCAATGAAAGGCATCCGTCTTGATGCGGAAATCTCCATCATGGCAGGCAATAAAGTCCTTGCAGCAAGCGCAGGGGAAATCCAGTTTACCGAAAACGGTGTAAGCGGACCTGCCGCATTTGAAGTTTCCCGCGCCGCGTCCACAATGAAAAATGCAGATTCCGTCCAGCTTGACCTTCTTCGCAGTGTGGAGGATTCCGTGCTTTTAGGTGTCCTTCATGAGAGAAGAAAAAACATGCTCAACCTGACCCTTGGCGACGTCTTCACAGGCATTTTCCACAGCCGTGTGGGCAAGATGCTGGTGCGCTACGCAGGACTTTCCAATGAAGATCCCTGCAGTACACTCAATGATTCCAAAATCAAAAAGCTGATTTCCTGTGCCCATGCATTTATCCTTCCGCTTCGCGGTACAGCTTCGTTGACCGAGGCGCAGGTCACTGCAGGCGGCATCGATTGTGCTTTGTTTGATGAGACCATGCAAAGTATGCTCTGCCCGGGGCTTTATGCCGCAGGCGAAGTACTGGACGTGGATGGCGATTGCGGCGGTTATAACCTGCAGTGGGCTTGGAGTTCGGGTTATATCGCAGGCACCAGCGCCGCGCAGGAGGGTTAAACGATGCTGCGTATTCAAAACTTACAGATTCCTGCAAAACATACGGAAGCAGATTTGAAAAAGGCTGCCGCATCAGCATTGAAGATTAACGCGGCTCAAATCCAACAGATCAAAATCATCAAACGTTCCATTGATGCAAGAAAAAAGCACGATGTGCATTACATCTATACCATCGATATATCTGTTGATAAAAATGAAGCCGCTGTTTTGAAGAAGGCCGACCCTAAAAAAGTTTCTGTCGCAGCTTACAAAAAGTATCAGCTGCCTGAAGTTACAGGTGCATCCGATTATCGTCCCGTAGTAGTGGGTTTTGGTCCTGCAGGTATGTTTTGCGCACTGATTTTAGCACAGGCGGGACTTCGTCCCATCGTGCTGGAACGCGGCGCAGATGCCGCCACACGTCGTGAAAAGGTGCGTATCATGCAGCAAAAGGGGAGACTTGACCCTGCCTGCAACGTCCAGTTTGGTGAAGGCGGCGCAGGCACCTTCTCTGACGGCAAGCTGACCACGGGCACAAAGAACGAACGCATTCCCTTTGTTTTGGAAAGTTTTGTCCGTTTCGGCGCAGATGAAAGCATTCTCTATGATGCAAAACCCCATATCGGGACCGATGTTCTGGTGGATGTGGTACAAAATCTTCGCCGTGAAGTCATCCGTCTGGGCGGCGAAGTATACTTTGGCACCTGTTTTGATCAATTTGAAGTAAAAGATGATGGTGTCATCCGTGTTTCCGCAACGGAAAATGGCACAAAACGCACCTTTGAAACCATGCATGTGGTTCTTGCAACCGGTCACAGTGCCCGTGATACCTTCGAACTTTTGCATGCACACGGCACAAAGATGGAGCCTAAGACCTTCTCCATGGGTGTGCGTATTGAGCACAAGCAGGATTGGCTCAATACCTTGCAGTTTGGCAAGTTCAAAGACGTCCTTCCGCCTGCGGACTACAAAGTCAACGTCAACACAAGCGAGGGCATCGGTGTCTACACTTTTTGCATGTGTCCCGGTGGTCACGTCATGGCGGCGGCTTCAGAAGTTGGCGGCGTGGTCACCAACGGCATGAGCAATTTCGCCCGCGAAGGTGAAAACTGCAACGCTGCGGTGCTTGTAACGCTGAATCCTGAAGTTTTCCCCGATCAATCCACCCTTGGCGGTATGTACTGGCAGCGTGAGATTGAACAAACTGCGTTCAAGGCAGGCGGCAGCAACTACCATGCACCGGCACAGTTGGTAGGGGATTTCTTGCGAAAGAAAAAGAGTGAAAAGCTTCTTGATGTTAAACCCACCTACAAACCCGGTGTGACACTTTGCTCGCTGGATGAAGTACTGCCCGACATCATTGTTCGCTCTTTGCGCGAAGCAATTCCCATGCTGGATCGAAAACTGCCCGGTTTTGCTGCAGATTCCGCTGTGATGACAGCACCGGAGACCAGAAGTTCTTCTCCTGTGCGTATTTTGCGTGATCCCAAAACCAAGCAAAGCGAAACCTTCCCTTGGCTTTATCCCTGCGGCGAAGGTGCAGGCTATGCAGGTGGCATCATGTCCGCCGCGGTGGACGGTATCACAACTGCAGAAGCCATCATTGCAAAACTGAACGAAAGATAATTGCAAACAGACACAATGATTTACGTTGTGTCTGTTCTTGTATCATTTTCTTTTGAATAATTTGCTATGTCGATATAACAGGAGTTTACAGATGACGAAACACTTAGCAAATATACTTACTTTTTGCCGTATACTCGCCAGTATTTTATTGCTGCTTTTTCCTGTGTTTTCTATGCCTTTTTACATCATATATCTTTTTTGCGGTATCACTGACATGATAGATGGTACCATTGCCAGAAAAACAAACAGTACAAGTGCGTTTGGAAGCCGCCTGGACACGATTGGCGACCTTATCTTTGTTGTCGTATCGATGATCAAGCTTTTACCTGCAGTCTCCCTTCCGAAGTGGTTCTGGATATGGGTCAGTATCATTGCAATGATAAAAATCAGCAATATCATTTTAGGATATGTTTCCAAAAAGCATTTTCTATCCCTGCATACGGTTATGAACAAGATAACAGGATTACTTCTGTTTCTGTTGCCTTTGACTGTTTTCTTTGTAGATTTAAAATTCACCGCCATTGTTGCATGCGCTTTGGCAACATTTTCTGCAATACAGGAAATGGTTTACGTAATAACAGATCGCGAAATCGATTCCAAATAATAAAAGCCAGGCTGCCTGACACAGCCCGGCTTTATTTAATTCAATCTCAAAACAGCGGCACGATACAACATGACAAGTACCAAACTTATCAAAACACCGCCGATAATATCACTGAGCCAATGCACACCCGAAACAAGTCTGCCAACCACCATAAATACGGTGAAAGTAACGATCACCCCATTGATGCACTTTCTCAAACGGTTGTTTTTGATTCTCAATTTCATCTGCAGCATCACAGTAGGCATTACGCAAAGCACCAGCATCGTGGTGGATGAGGGATAGGACTTCTCCAAAAATCCGTCGATCAACACAGGTCTGTAATTAATAGTGCAGTATTCAAAGAGAATGTACACCACCATCACGAGAAGATAATACCCGCCCAAAACAAGAATATCCGTATCCACAGCCAACAGCTTTTTCCGCTTGATCCATTGTACCAATCCAAGGATGCCAAATCCCATGCAAACGGCGATGGGCACCAAACCAAGCCAATCCGTGATCACATAGAGATCAAAATGTACGCCTGTCAATTTATGGAAGAAGGCATTGATCGCGGCGAATCCAACCTTTGATCCATTGGGTCCAACAGGCTGCACATCCACGATACAAACTGCCGCCGTCCAGAGTACAAACAAAGAAAGCAGGATCGTGGAAGCCCAAAGATATTTTTTGCTTTTTGTCATTTTCTTTTACCGTCCTTTGCTGATTTTCGGCTTTTGCCTGCATTCAGCATACATTTGGACTTGAAAAGAAAAAAGAATCCTGCCGTCACATCACTGGCACCTTTCGTGTCACACCTTTTTGACCAACATTCCCATCTTAATCAGCAGAAAAACAAAGCAATACGCCGCGGCATACGGCTGACGTCCCAGAATAAACAGCAGGATACAAACAGAATTGAAGCCGAACGAAATCTTTGATTTTACTGCCTGCCATTTTTCCTGTTCAAACTTCTGCATGGCAAGTGTCAATACACCAAAGAGAACCACAAAAGTTATAGCCAGCAGATACAGCACTTTCAAATAAGGCTGAACCGTGGTCAAAGAAAGCAGTGACACTGCCTGAACCGAATCTGCTTGCACTTGTCCAAAAAAGGGGAGAGCGTACAACAGCGCAAAACTGCAATCCAAAAGCCCGAAAATTAAATCACGAAATGATTTCGTTTTATTCTGCTGTTCTGCCTGTGCAAGTGTCAGCATCTCTTCTCCCGAAAGCAACTCATCGATGCTGACAGAAAAGAACTTTGCGATCGCTTTCAACGATTCAATACCGGGATACCCGCGTCCCGATTCCCATTTGGAAATCGCCGTGCGGGAAACATAGAGTTTTTCCGCCAGTTCTTCCTGTG
>JAGBGW010000047.1 GCA_017935825.1 Clostridia bacterium | reverse complement strand
GCAGAGGGCATCGCTCATGTGGAACTTGGCGGCGTCGTACCCAACCCCCATCTTGGCAAGGTCTACGAAGGCATCGAACTTGGTAAAAAGGAAGGCGTTGACTTCATCCTGGCAGTTGGCGGCGGCAGCGTTATCGATTCTGCAAAGGCGATCGCAGTCGGTCTTGCAAACGAAGGTGACGTTTGGGATTTCTATATCAGAAAGCGTTTCACCAATAAGTCCCTGCCCGTGGCAAGCGTTCTGACCATCGCAGCAGCAGGCAGCGAGATGAGCGACGGCTCCGTTGTCACCAACGAAAAAGAGAGCCTCAAGCGCGACCTTGGCGGCGACTTCATGCGTGCAAAGTTTGCCATCATGAACCCCGAGCTTACCAAGACCCTTCCTGCATACCAGACCGCAAGCGGCTATGTTGACATCGTCATGCACACCATGGAGCGCTACTTCAACCCCGGCGACAACATGGACTATGTGGATCAGATGAGCGAACTTCTCATGAGAAAGACCATGGAGAACGCCTGCATCCTGCATAAGGACCCCAACGACACCGACGCACGTGCGGAAGTCATGTGGGCAGGCAGCCTTTCCCACAACGGCCTTACCAATTGCGGTCAGGGTCAGGGCGACTGGGCAACCCATAACATGGAACATGAAATGGGCGGTCTGTTCGACGTGGCACACGGCGCAGGCATGGCAGCAATCTGGGGCAGCTGGGCTCGCTACGTCCACCATGCAGCACCCCATCGCTTCGTCCGCTTTGCAGTGAACGTCATGGGTGCTGAAAAGGATGCAGACGACGAAGTCACCATCGAGCGCGGCATCCAGGCAGTGGAAAACTGGTATCGCTCCATCGACATGCCCACCAACATGCGTGAGCTTGGCATCGCTCCCACCGAAGAGCAGATCCTTTGGATGGCTCAGAGCGCAGAGATCAAGACCGGCGGCGGCAACGGCAGCGTGGTCAACCTGAAGAAGGAAGACATGGCAAAGATCTACACCATGGCTCTGTAAAACAATTGCCCAAGTGTTCTTTAGAACACTTGGGCAGTTTTATTTGCCTTGGGGCAAGTGATATCGCTGTGCGGTGATAGGAAACTGCGTTTTGTGATATTGTCCTTCGGACAGTTTCATTGGCAAATAAAATATCACTGAAATCGTAGATTTCAATATCACTTCCCGTATGGGAAATATCACTCTTTGCGAAGCAAAGAATATCACTTTACTTATGCAATACAAAAACATCAAAAAAGCAACCTTTCTCTCCCGCCCCAACCGATTTATCGCCAAAGTGGAGTGTGAAGGTGAAATACTCACTGCCCACGTGAAGAACACGGGTCGTTGTCGGGAATTGCTGGTGGAAGGGGCACAAGTGTATCTAGAATTTTCCGACAATCCCACACGCAAAACACCTTGTGATCTGGTGGCGGTGGAGCGCGTGATGCCAAGCGGCGAAACGATTTTGATCAACATGGATTCCGCCGCACCCAATGCCGCCGCCATGGAATGGCTGAACGCAGGCGGTCTTGGACAATTGCAAAACCTTCGCGCAGAAAAGACCGTGGGGGAATCCCGATTCGATTTTTATGCGGAGCAAAACGGCACACCCGTCTACATCGAGGTCAAGGGCTGTACCCTCATCGATGAAAAAACGGCGCGCTTCCCCGATGCGCCCACCCAGCGAGGGCTTCGCCATGTGCAGCACCTCACCGAACTGAAAAAACAGGGCGCACGCTGTATTGTTTTGATCGTTATCCAGTGCAAGGGTGTGGAAACATTCTCCCCCAATTGGGAAACCCACGCCGCCTTCGGTCATGCCCTGCGCCAGGCAAAAGAAAACGGCGTGGAGCTCTACGCCGTGGATTGCATTGTTACCCCCGATTCCACAAAAATTGATCAGTTTGTACGAGTCGTTATGTAACAGAAAAAGCACTTCTATAGGAAGTGCTTTTTATTAACGCTTTTTGTACAGGATCAGTTGGGGATTTTCACCGTTTACTTCATAGCTGCAGATGAGGATGAAATCCGCATTGGCAACAACGCCGAAGCATGTGGTTTCGTCTTTTTCCAGCTGCGTACCAAGATAGGTTGCGCCGTCATCGAGGAATTTGACCTTCGTGCCGTTTGGCAGGATGTATTCAAGATTCACATAGCCGCCCACCAGTGCGTTTAAGGATTCCACGTGCGGCATGCCGTCGATCCCGAGTCCATTGATCTGGTCGATAAGCTGTCTTTTGAAAGCGGCAAATTCCTCTGCGTTTTCAAGATTCTTATGCTGTTTCCAGTAATTAAGTTTGGGCAGCATATCCTGTAAATAGGCGCGCGCCTGCTTCTCGGGGAAGGCATCGCTTGCCATATTTTTCACGCAGACGTCGATCAGGTCGTCCATATCGTGGTACATGTACTGCCCATCGGCATAGCACCACCGACAGTATTCTTCATTGAAAATGCCGTCGCGCTCACGGCTGATGCTGCCGTCTTCCAGCGGCATGCCGCAGCACTGGCAGACCAGTTGGCGCGGAGACCCCAAAAGTGTATTGATGGACACATTGAACAGCTTGGAAAGCAATTTCAGTGTCTCTGTATTGGGCGTAGTCTCACCGTTTTCCCAACGGGACACCGCCTGCCGCGTGACAAAAACCTGCTGCGCCAGCTCATCCTGCGACATCCCCCGTTTTGTGCGAAGTTCAAATAAAATATCCT